>CAMLCX010000244.1 GCA_946478635.1 uncultured Pseudomonadota bacterium | reverse complement strand
CCGTGCCTCGATCATGGACCATACGGGATAGCTGGCGGCGATCGGCGCGACGATCACAACCCGGCCCAGGCTGATCGCGGTGATGATGAACAGAATGGAAAAGGTTTCACACAATCCCGTGCAGAGAAATGGACCGATCGCCCGGCGATTCCACACCAGACGCTGCGATCGCGGTGAGAGCAAAAGATAGACTAAAAAACCGAAGAGCGACACCGTGCCCATGAGAGCCGAGAAAAACAGCGGCTCATTGGCCATGGTGAGCACGTAGCGCCGGATCGGATGATTCATCCCGGTGAGAAAAGCGGCGGCAAGGGGCAGCAGCAAATGCCAGCGGCGAAAGTCGCGCACCTGCTCTTCCGGCCGCCAGGATACCAGCACGATGCCTGAGACGATCAACAATGTGCCGAGGAGGATCAGCAGCGAGGTCTCCTCACCGAGGATCACCACGGCAATGGCGGCGCTGAAAAGCGGGCTCACCGACTGCAGCGCGCTGCTGCGCGATGCGCCGATCTTTTCCACGCCCGTGTAGGCGAACAAACGAACGCCCAGCTGAAACAGGCCGACCAGAGTGAAAAGCAGAATGCCCGAGAGCGGAACGGCATGGCCCCCGCCGATCACGAACACCGCCGTCCACAGGATTAGATTCTGCATCAGGATCGACACCAAGGTGACCGTCGTGGGCGTGGAGTAGCGCATACCCACGCGCGCCGAGACCAATGCCGACGCGTAGAAAATAGAAGTTATGAATGCGAGAACTTGGGCCGTCGCCTCTGAAGTCATAGCAAGTTAGGGGTGACGACGGCCGTAGAGAAGGTTTGGCGTCTAAAGTCTCGCGTCCAGAGGTTGATTCGGAACTCGAGCAAGAGATGTTAGGCGATGGCGCTGTAAATTAATTAACTGCTTGCCAATGTCCGTCGAAATTTTTCCCGGTGCTCGATGCTGTAGAGGCGTGGAAAGTTTTCCGGATAGGTTTCACCTGGTTCGACTTTGAGAGTGACAAACACTGGACCATCCGATTTAAGAATGTTAGGCAGTTCACGTTCCCATTCGGCGAGATCCGAAATTTCATAGGTCTTGCGATAGCCGGCGGTTTTCGCCAAATCCGCAAAGCGAATTTGACCGGAGCGCGGCGTAAGAACCGATCCGTTGGTTTCGTAGCAGCCGTTCTCACACAAGCAGTGGATATAGTTTTTCGGCGCCTGGTTGGCGATCGTCACGAGACTGCCGAGATTCATCAACAAGCTGCCGTCGCCGTCGAAGACGACGACCTTTTTGTCCGGACGCCCGAGCGCCAGGCCCAGCGCATGGGAAGAGCCCTGTCCCATGGCGCCGACGAAAGTGTAATTCAAATCGTTCGGCTGGATATGGGTGATCTCCTGGGCGGCCATGTAAACCGCGACGACGATCTCGTCCTTGCGTTGGCGCGCGAATGCTTTGAGCATCTCATCCCGTTTCATCATGGTCAGCGTGGCTCCCTTCCGATCAGAATGGCCGAGGGCGAAGAACTTGCAAATGTTTTTTCGATGATGGCGCTGATCTGGCCGGCGTCCGAATCGCGCTCGATCAGATGATGCCCGATCCCCATGACGTCGAGGATCGGCTCGATGATCTTGACGCCGTATTTTTTCGATTGTGTGGGCGCCACATCCGGCTCTTTGCCCAGCAGACCGACGACCATGCATACCGGAAAATGTCCCTCGACCGCCACACCGCGAATCGCGTTGATGGAGTCGAGAAAGCCGGTGTACTGCATCATGAATACCGATTTGTGACCCGAGGCGTAAAGCCCGCTACAAATCGACACGCCTTCATCTTCTTTACACACTTGCACGACGTGAAAATCAGGGTCGGCAAGAATCCCTTTTAGCAAGTAATGACTGGTCACGCGATCCGGCAAGGCAACGACGAAGCGAATGCCGGCGCGTTTGAACTGGTCCTTAATGGTGCTCGCCGAGAGCGGGTAATCTGCCATGGGTTCCCTCCAAAATCCGTTCCAGGTTCAAGGGTTCAAAGTTCAACGCCAGAGTTCTCGCGACTCCCGCGATCGGCTCTAACGTCTCGTGCAAATAATGAGTCTCCAGCCAACCCGTCTTGTTCCGAATCCTTGAACGCTTGAACTTTTGAACTTTGAACCAAGTCGTTACGCGACCTCCTGGACAAAATCCGCCAAGCGCTCGCCGATCATGATCGACGTCAAGTTCGTATTCGCGCGGCTCACCACCGGCATGATCGAAGCGTCGCCCACCCAGAGATTCTGCATACCGTGCACGCGCAGCCGCTGGTCCACCACCGCCATTTTGTCCGACGCCGGCCCCATCTTACAGGTGCCCACGCCGTGGTGATAGCTATCATAGGTCTTGCGCGCAAACTCGCCCCAATCTTCTCCCGGCCCCGGTTGAATGATCGGGCCGTAGTACTCTTTGATCTGCGGCTGGCGCACCAGCTCGTCGATGAATTGCATCGATTCGACCATCGCCTTCAAGTCTTCCGGATGTTCGAGCATGCATGAATCGATGCCGAGTTGATCGTGCGGATCGGCGCTCTGGAGAAAAACCCGGCCGCGGTTTCTTTGCTCCAGCAAGTGCGAGGAGATCGGCATCATGCGCTTCAGGCCGGTCACTTCCGTCGGCGGCCGCATGTTGATGTGAAAGTTCGCCGCTTCACTGATGGGATTCTTGCGGATGATCAAGCGAAAACGCGGCACCACCCAGTCGACTTTGGATTCCTTCGGTCCCTCGTAAGTCATGAACACCACCGGGTGGTCCTGGTAGTTCTCGCCGATGCCGTTCAACTCGTGCACGATGGGAATACCGTGCTTGTTAAGTTGCGCCGACGGGCCGATACCCGAAAGCATCAGAATCTGCGGCGAACCGTAGACGCCCGAAGTGACAAGAATCTGCCCGCCCAACACAGTGTACGATTGGCCGTCTCTTTCGTAATTGACGCCTTCGGCCTTCTTACCGGCGAGCTTGAGCGAGACAACCTGCGCCTGATCGATGATCGTCAAGTTTTTGCGGTCGCGCGCTTGATTCAAGTAAGCAATCACGGTGGATTGCCGTTTGCCGTCTTTTATATTGTAGGGCGACGCGCATACGCCGTAGGGTTCCGGCACGTTGAGATCAGGACACTTGGGCAGGCCCATGCTGTAAGCCGCGTTGAGAAACGCCCGCACCGGCGGCGCCGCGTCCATCTCCATTTCCAGAGTAAAGTTGCGCTTCACATAGAGCGGGCCGTCTTTGCCGTGAATCGGACTATCGGGATAATCCTGATCCGACTCGATCTTTTTCATGAACGGCAGGCATTTCTCGTAGGTCCAATCGGGATTGCCCGCGGCGACCCACTGGTCCAGATCGTAACGCTGCGGCCGCAGCACCGACATGACGTTGACCGAAGAGCCGCCGCCCATGATGCGGCCGGCCAGCGCGTAGTAGGTGCTGCCGTCCAGGTGGCGCTGCGTCGGATACATCGCGACAAAGTCGGACTCCAGGAGCAATCGCGTCTGCTTGGAGGCATCGGCGACCAACTCCGGCAGCGGCCAGGGATCGGGCCCCGCTTCGAGCAGCAAAACTTTCCGACTCGAATCTTCGCTCAAGCGAGTCGCGGCCACGCAGCCGGCCGATCCTCCGCCAACAATGATGACATCGTACTTATCCGCCATTCCCTTTCCCCCATCGATATTAAATTCCGCAGGCTCTTCAAAATGGCCTCAGATGCAAGGCGCGCGAAGACACGATACGCGGAGGCGTACTATTGTAGTACGTTGACGCCAAATCGGTCGAGCGCAACGAAGCAGATGAGCCATTTTCAAGAGCCTGGATTATGCCTGTTCGCCAAGTCCCCTGTGCAAGCGCTTTGTGAACTCCTGCAAAATCAGCGTCGCCGTTGCGCGCAGCACCATATCGCCGAGGATCCCCAGCCGGCCGTTGATCTTCACATCGGCTCTGTAATCCATCTGCGATTGGGTGTCCGACACCCGCCGGAGATCCACCGTCATGTCGGCCTTCACGGTGCTCTTCGTCACGCTATCCGTCCCTTCCGTGCGCACCACCATCTGCTCCGGCGGCCGGCTCTCGAGGATCGTCGAGCGAAAATTGAACTTCCCCGAAATCGGTCCCACGTTCGCCGAAATAATTCCGTCGAAGGTCTTGTCGTCGATCTGCGTGACCTCGTCGATGCCCGGCAAGCAGGTCGAAAATTTATTGATATCGATCAGAAAACCCCAAGCCTTTTCCGCCGCGACGTTGAGATCGATTTTACCGTCAAGGATCATCTGGCCGGACTCCAAGAAACAAATTCAGGCGCGATCTTATGTGAGAAAATTAGCGCAAACAAGAGCGGCGGCGGTCCGCCATCGCCACCGAGCGCCAAGCTTGATAGAATGACTTCGGGAGTTGATTCCCTTTAGACTAATAAGGCAAATAGCATGAACAATGACCCGATCGTTCGCTTCAAAGAACTGTTAGACCAGGCGGAGCAAAGCGGCATAAAACTTTTTAACGCCGCCGCCTTCGCCACAGCCGGCAAGGATCTGCAGCCAACCGTGCGCATGCTGTTGTTAAAGGGCGTCGATGAACTGGGATTTGTTTTTTACACCAATTTGCAAAGCCGCAAGGGACAGCAGCTCAAGGATAAGCCGCGCGCTTCGGCCTGTTTCTGGTGGGAGCCATTAGGGCGCCAAGTCCGCATTGAGGGCGCGGTCGAGCTCGTCAGTGTTCGCGAAGCGGACGAATATTTCGCCAGCCGGCCGCGCGGCAGCCAGATCGGCGCGTGGGCATCGCACCAGAGCAGCGAACTTTCCTCGCGCAACGAACTCATTGCCGCGGTCGCTTCCATAACCGCCCGCTTTCACGATCGGACAATACCACGCCCGCCGCACTGGTCCGGCTATCGGTTGGTGCCCGACCGCATTGAGTTTTGGCACGAACAACCCGACCGTTTGCACGAGCGTGAACTTTACACGCGCCATGAGGACGGCTGGAAAGTCACACTTCTGGCGCCGTAACAATGACGTCAAATTTACCGGACCGTTCGAAGCCGGCTGCTAGAATTGAAGACTGCGGGAAATTCGACGGCAACTCCATCGATGTCATTCAGCGTTACCGGCGGGAACGAAACACCGACTGCCTAATTTGACCCTTGGTTCTTCTGCTCCAGACTCGATCGACATTCCGCCGCAAATCTCTGAATCAGGGCACGGCGCGCCGTGCCCCTACACCCCTATGCGGCGAACAATCGTCTGCAATGCATCAGATTCTCCATCACTAACCCGATTTGGATTCTCGCTGTCTTCGTCCCAGCGGGCGGGGTTCATTGCAATGTACTCTCGGACACGAGCCAATTCGGATTCGCTGCGAACGACGTGCTCATAATAATTTCGTTGCCATAGAGATAAGCCTGGTGTTTGTCGCATCACGTTGATTCGATTCGTACACGCGGATTTGAATGCCCCGACAATGACGGGCAACGATCCAGGTAACGGGCGTCGAAACCGAGCGGTTGTAGGGGCAAGGCGCGCCTTGCCCTCATCTCGGATCGATACAATGCCGTGAATGTGATTAGGCATGATCGCGAATTCATCGAGTGTCACAAGCGGTCGCGCAAGCGCCGTCTGAAGCCATTCTTCCCGGACGATTTCTCCTAACCCGTTCAGAATCACCTTACCGTCACGGATCTCGCCAAAGAGACACTCTCGCTTCCAAGCGCAAACGGCTACAAAATAGGCGCCCGGCCCTGAGTAATCATATCCCTTCAATCTAACCGAGTGGCGCCGATTTATTTCAGGATTAAACCGCATCGTTCATTCCTGCTGCTGGGCACGACACGCCGTACCCGGAAATCAATCAACGATTGCGTACTCCCGGTCGTTGACAATGATTTTTCCTGAGACGGTCATGCGCTTGCGCATGGAATTGACCGTGTGGCAGCCTTTATCCGCGACCTGCGCGACTTTGAAGACCTTTTCCGTCGCCGCCGCCGTTCTGATTTTAAAAGAATAACTCAACCCCTGGGCCGCGTCGGATAAATCCTTGAGCGCAAACTTGCCGCTCAAGTCATAGGTCATGCGCAAATCCATTTCGAGATCGTCCAGCACGACATCCGCCTTCAGCGCCAGGCGACTGAACTGGCTGAACATGCAAAAACCTATCGAGGCAATGAAATATTGGAGCGCGGACGGACGTTTGCCCGCCTGCCTTTTGAAGTTCTCGTCATCGCAATAAACGGTATAGTCTTCGGGCTGCTCGATTTTGACCAGCGCCTTGTTCAGGCGAATGATCGCCCGCTGCTGCAGAAGATACCGGTCCGAGTCACCGGAGCCATGCTTCCGCTCTTCTTCGTAGACGACCCGAAACTTTCCGAGATCGATCGTTCCCGGAACAGTGGGCATGAATCACTTGGCGCCGTGCAGCGCCTGGTAAATCTTTTCCGCCGTGATCGGCAAGCTCTTAATCCGCACGCCGCACGCATCTTCAACCGCGTTGGCGATCGCCGCCGCTGTGGGAATATTACCGGTTTCGCCGATGGGCATGCTGTCGTAAGGGCCCGCCCCGTGCGGCGCTTCGGTCACCGAGCCTTTGAATGCCGGAACATCCTTGATCGTGGGGATTTTGTACTCGCCGAAGTGCGTCGTCGCCACCTTGCCGTCATTGATGATCACCTCTTCCATCAACGTGTAACCGATGCCGGTCATGCTCGCGCCCTCGATCTGCCCTTGATGCATCAGCGGATTGAGCACCGTGCCGGTGTTGTGCGTTGAAGTGAATTTCTTGAGCTCCACCTGTCCGGTTTCCGGATCGACTTCCACCTCGGCCACCTGAACGCACATCGACGCCGCATGGATCTTGCTGTTATCGTTAAACGTCGCGTCAACGGTGATCGGCGCGCCCTTGGCCTTGACGATTTCACCATAGGTCAGGCGCCGTTCCATGCGCGGATGCAACGCGGCGCCCTTGGCGAGCGTGATTTCATCCGCCCCCACGCCCATCTGGTTAGCTGCCGCCTGCTTGATCGCATCGACAGCCTTGAGCGCCGCGGCGTAACCGGCGTTACCGTAAACCCGCGTCGCCCGGCTGCCGCCGACGCCGGTGTCCTTTGTCCCCTGCTGGGTATCTAACTGCTGAACCTTGATTTGGCTCAACGGCATCTTGAGTTCTTCCGCGATGATCTCGCTCAA
>CAMLCX010000243.1 GCA_946478635.1 uncultured Pseudomonadota bacterium | reverse complement strand
TCGTCATCGAAACTCTCGATGGCGTCCTCGAGCGATGTATAATCCTCAAAGAAGCGGTCCATGCCGACGACTCTGAAAATATCGCGCAGAAACGGACTCATCCCCGCGAGCTTTAGATCCCCGTTGAGATTGCGCAGGAGCTTGAGGCGCTCGAGTAGAAGACCGATGCTCAAATAGTTGATATGATCGACCGATTTGAGGTTGAGCACCACTTTGGTCCGATCCTTTTCGATCAACGATCCGATCACGTCTTTGATTCGAATCATTTCACGAAAATCGATATCACCGGTCAAGTCGATCACCGAGATATCTTGAATGGGTTTTCGCGCCAGCATTCGTTCCGCTCCTTTCGCCCCGACTGAGTTGTTACGTTTGCGCTGTCATAATCCCAAGTCGCCGAGAAAATCCGGGTCCTGCATAAGTTTGTCTTCCGCTTCGGCAAAAATTTTCCGCCACGCGTCTCGGTCCAACACTCGAAACTTCTCCAACGCGGAAACCAGCACGACATCGCGTTTGAGATCGGCGTATTTTCTCAAGACCGGTGGAATCAAAATTCGCCCATGGGTATCCAAGCTGCATTCACATGCAGACCCCAAATAATAATTTTGGAACTTGACGACGCGCGGATCAAATTTGGGCTTCTTGCGGATATCTTCCTCAAACGTGATCCACGCATCGATCGGATAGACATCAAGGCACCGCTCCCCATCAATGACGAAATTGGTCAGGACAATGCGTTCATCGCCCTTGCCGACCAGCACATCGCGAAATTTGGCGGGGATGCTCAAGCGTCCCTTGTTATCCAACGTGTGTTCAAAGCTGCCGCGAAACATGGTTTGCGATGGCGGAGGAGAAAACTAATGAAAATAGTTATCCCACTCCTTCCCACTAAGCGCCACTTATAGCTTGCTACACCCCACCTGTCAACAAAAATGATTCGGAAATTACGAGGTTTTTTAGATTTAGCGGGGGGTATAATTTGGCGCGATAGCGGAAGCATTTGAGGAAAGATTTGTGCGGCGCATCGTTAATGAGCTGACGGGAGCTTGGGCACCAAGGCGATGCGAAATTTGATCTGAAAATCAAAAGTCGTTGGAATTGCTATCAACCATTGATGATTGATGCGCACGGAGGTGTAAAACTCGAAACCTGTTGCTGCGCGGAGTGGGCTAAAGTGGATCGATAAGCCGGATTCTGTCGTGGCTCATAACAAAAGCCACAGCGATCATTCATCTTGCCCTATGATTGCTCAAAGGGTCGAGCGGCCTTACCCGAGGGTATGGGCGGACCACCCTGCCCTCCTATTTGGCCTTGCTCCGGATGGGGTTTGCCATGCGTTCGCCATCACTGGCGAACCGGTGAGCTCTTACCTCGCCATTTCAACCTTACCGGCCGCCGAAGCGGCAGGCGGTATATTTTCTGTGGTACTTTCCCCCGGTCACCCGGGGCCGCCATTAACGGCCATCCTGTCCTGCGGAGTCCGGACTTTCCTCCCTTCGCGCGTGAGCGCGAAGAGCAATCGCTTGATCCACTCTAGCCCGAGATAGTGCGCTTGAGCCCCCTGGTCGATTCCAAATCTCACAGCCGGCCGGGGCAATTGATTCATCTCGTGACGGACATGAAGGATACGGTACGAATAAAACTGATGCAACGACTGGTTTTCAAATCGCTAACCCGGATTATTCATGCTACGAGGAAACCTGACGACACTCCGTTGATCGAGGTGCGACTCTGGAGGAACGAAGGCACCGGCGCGAATGTTTCATTTTGGCCTCGGCGCTCGGCGCGATGTTTGACCTTTTCGCTGCTGACCTCATGGCAACTCGCCCGCTTGCATCTTCAAGGCACAACCGCTTTGACTTCGTTCCGGAAGGGTTGCAGCTCGATCGCAGCTTTACCGCGAATAATTCGGGTAACAACCCGGTGCGGAAAAAAACTCCGCCGGATTAGGCCGATTTGAGCTCCTCTGCGGGCCTGATGAAAAGAATTCTCTGACAGCTCGGACAGAGATGAAGTTTCTCTTTCCTGCTGATTTCGTTCCACAGCTGCGGCGGAATGTTCATGAAACAGCCCTGGCATATGCCCGCGCTGACTTCAACAACCGCATTGCCGCCCCGGCGTGAAAAGATCAACTCGTAACGGGAGATGAGGTCGCCGGCTACTTGAGAAGCGATAGTCTGCCGGCGCGTCGCTGCCTTCGACACGGCTTCGTCGATGCCATGAATCTGCTCTTCCAGCTCTTTCTGTTTATTGCTCCATTCCTCTTGCATCGCCGCCATTTCCGACCCCTTGACTTGCATTTGCCCTTTGATGGCGTCGATCTCTTGCATGATCCTAATCAGCTCTTCTTCAAGCTCTCCGTTGCCGTGTCTCATTAGATCGATTTCGCGTTGCAGCGCCTGTAACTCCTTGACGTTCTTAATGCGGTTCATGCGCATACGCTTGTCCACCGCCTTCTTGCCTTCGTCTTGGAAAAATCGATCCTTCTCCAACCGGAGTTTTTCCTTTTCAGAAAAACTGGCGGCTAACACAGCAATTTCGTGCTTCTTGGCTCGAATCTCCTTTTCTTTGGCATCGAGTTGAGCGATCAGGTCCTTTTTGCGATCCGTTTGTTCTTTTATTTCTCGATCAACAGTCTGTAACGACGCCAAAATCTCGATTTGTGCTTGCAACTTACGCTCCCTGGGCTAAAAAAAAATGCACCCGTTTGGGTGCATTTCTCTACCGAATGCTGAGGATTGAAAATGATTTAGGTTCTGACTCATTCACTCCGGCTACAAACCCTTATGAGCTTTACTTATCTCGATTTATTGCCGTTGTCAAAAGCCGGGACGACTGTTTTCGCACGCTTGAAATTCATGCCCCGCCACGGCAAGCGCGTCTCGCGACAATCTCGAATCAATTAAGCTCTTTGCAGATGCCCGACAGAACGGCATGTCGCCGATTCCGTCTCATCAACTCCTTGTGATTGGCCCATCACAGCGCTAACTTCCCAGGATTGAAGATATTGTTAGGATCGAGCGTTCGCTTTAATTGTCGCATCACCTCAAGACCATAACCATGCTCTTCGGCCATTAGCGACGCCAATTTGATACCGACACCGTGGGTGTATTCCATCGAGCCGCCGAACTGCTGGGCCAAGCGCAGTAAATCTTCAACCGTTTCCTGAAGGACCAGCCGGGCATTCGGCGTGACGCCATCTTCGATACCCAGTCGCATGGAAAAAAGTTCAGGCTGCACCCAAAGACCGCTTTCCTGAAGTCTGACGCCGCGGCTCTGAGTCACCTGCTGCGCCCGTTGCCGATATTCGAGAACCTGCGATGCGGGCAAAGCGATATGAATCCAATCCCGGTACACGCCGTCGCGGCCGCGGTCTCTGCGCTGGCGCCGGTTACGCGCGAACTGCCGGGCGATGGCGTGGCGCTCGCGCCAAAACTGTCGCGGTTCCTGTTCGTCCAAAGCCTCGCCGCCATGCGCCGAGCAAATTTTTGCAGACAGTGCCGCTTCCGCGGCGACGATGTCTTCGGTTCCTTCAAAGACAAGATACAGTAGCGCTCCGGGCTCATGCTTGTCTTCATCGTCGCCGAAGTCGAGCAGCGCCGGCCGCAACCGCTGGTCGAACATTTGCTGGATCGCAAAGTAGCCGGATTGGAAGGAAGGAAACAGATAGCCGAGGAAAACCCGAGCGCCTGGCACGGGAAAGACTCGAACGGTTGCTTCCGTGATAATGCCAAAGCAGCCTTCACCACCGATGAAAAGAAAATTGAGATGCAAGCCGGCAGAGTGCTTGGCAACAGCGCGCGTGCGCAGAATCTCCCCGTTAGGCAACACGACTTCCAAACCCAAAACCTGTTCGCCCATGGAACCGTAGATGCCGGCGCGATAACCCACGCTGTTGGTCGAAATCGCCCCGCCGATTGTGGCCACGGGAACCGTCCAGGGATCGTGGCCCAGAATGAGACCGGCTTGATTCAATTCTTGATCCAAAGCTTCCAACACGACTCCAGGTTGTATGCGGGCGGAACGCGATGGCTTATCGATTTCGAGAATCCGGTTCATGTGACGCAAATCGACGGACACACATGGGCGAATCGACAAAGCCCCGCCCATGAGCCCCGAGCCTCCGCCGAAGGGGACCAATGCGATCTTTTCCTGGTTGGCAAACTGAACGATACGGCGCACCTCCTCGGTCGTCTCCGGACGTGCGGCACAAAGCGGCGCGTGCACCTCAGGGCGACGGCGCGGATGCATCCGACCCTCACTCAAAGCATCCCAAGACAACTCATCGAGCAGCGCGGGCTCGACGGAAATCCGCGCAGGATCGATGCAAGTGGAAAGCCTTTCGACCAGGTTTTTTCTTGATTCGGTCATAGCGATTTCAAGCAGCACCAAAAATCATATCGCAATCCAAACAGACGAGAAAGACCACTTCAACGCGGGGCATTTCGAACATGCGAGCGGCACTCTGAGAAAGCCGCGTCTAAATAGACGGGACTAGAGCAAGGTGTCCTGCAGCATGATCGCAGCGATGGTAAAATAGATCACCAGGCCGGTGACATCGACCAGAGTGGCCACAAACGGCGCAGACGCGCTCGCGGGGTCGAAACCCAGAGCGCGCAGGATAAACGGCAAAATGGAACCGGCGACCGCGCCCCACAATACGACGCCAACCAAACTGAACGCGACTGTCAGCGCGACGAGAAAGTAATGTTCGCCGTAGGCGTCGAAAAGCCTTTGCCAAAGCAAAATTCGAGCGAGCCCGATGGTCGCTAATATCAGCCCCAACCCAAAGCCGGTGAAAATTTCTCGCCGTATGACACGCCACCAGTCGCGCAGCCGAACTTCCCCGAGCGCCATGGCACGAATAACCAGCGTGGTCGCCTGGGAGCCCGAATTGCCGCCGCTGCTGATGATCAGCGGGACGAAGAGCGCCAGAACCACCGCGCGGGCAATTTCGGCCTCGAACTGGCTCATGGCGGTCGCGGTAAGCATCTCCCCAAAGAACAGCGCAGCCAGCCAACCGGCGCGTTTGCGTATCATCCGCAACAGCGGAACCTCCAAATAAGGCTCCTCAAGGGCCTGGACCGCGCCGAGTTTCTGGATATCTTCCGTCGCTTCTTCTTGAACGACGTCGACGATATCGTCCAAATTGACTACGCCCTTAATTCGCCCCGCCGCATCGACGATGGGCATCATCAAGAGGTGATGGCGCATGAAGAGCTTGCTAAGCGCCTCCTGATCCAAATCTTCCGGCGCTGAAACCACTTCCTTACGCATAACTTCGCGTACCAGCCGATCACCGGGAGCGACCAGCAAATCACGGAAGGAGACGACGCCAAGAAGATGCTCCTCCGAGTCCACGACGAAAACGTAATAGACAGTCCTCTCCCGCCCGCGCGCATCTCTCCGCAAGTAACTGATGGCTTCATCAACCGTCATTTCGGGTCGCAAGCGCGAATAACGCGTGTTCATGAGGCCGCCGGCCTCGTCCTCGGCGTAATCGAGCAACCCCTTGACCTCTCGTCTCATGGGATCATCGAGCAGCGAAAGAATATTTTCGCGCTCGTCGGCGGGAGTTTCTTGAATCAAGTCGGCCGCGTCATCGGGCGCCAGCATGCGCACCCACAAGCGGCGCTCCCCGAGCGGAAGTGCGAGCAAGAGCTGCGCCCGATCCCGCGCGCCGAGCTGAAGAAAAAAACTGTCCGCAGCGTCGCGCTTTAGAAACTCGAAGCCTTCGACCCGTTCTTCAAGTGAAAGCACCGGCCAGGCTTCATAGAGCTCTGAAGGGGTAAACGTTTTCTCTGCCATAAGTCGCGCCCGGGCAACGAAATAGTGCTTCCCATAGCTAACACATCGGCAATAAGGCGCAAACCAGCCGATAGAGAAAAAGTAGGTTCAGAGTCTGAACTGGGCGGCAGCATTACGAAGTAAGGCAGACAGAAAAGTTTATCTTCCATTTGAACCGGTCATCGTCACGAGATAGGGTCGCCTTCTAAGTCATGCTCGCGATCCTTCTCGCTCTTTTTGCCTCCTTTTGCTTCGCCGTTTCCATGATCCTCATCAATCGGGGAGTGTTGGCGATCGATTATTTCCGCGGCTTGTTGACCAACCTCGGCGTCAACTCGCTCTTTCTTTGGGTCTACGTCGTGTCGTTTGTTGACCACATCGATCTATGGACGCCGGCCAATCTTATTTTTGTTTTGGTTGGCATATTCGTTCCCGGTGTCGCGCGATTTTTCATTTTCAAAGGTATGGAACGCCTCGGCGCATCGATCACTTCCTGTTTAACCAACAGCACGCCGCTTTTCGCAACGCTTTTCGCCGTGTCGTTTCTTCACGAACGACCGACCCTGACAAACCTGCTCGGCACCTTCCTCATCGTGCTCGGCATCACATCACTCTCTTGGAAAGGCGCCGCCAAGACCTGGCAGACCCGCAATCTCTTGTTTCCCCTGACCGCCGCCTTTTTATTTGCCGCCCGCGACAACATGGTTCGTCTGGGCTTGTTGCAAATCGAATCGCCGATTGTCGGCGCGGCCATCGCCGCCAGCACTTCGCTCGCCACCATGTCGGTCGTCTACCTCGCGTTCGAGGAAAAGAAACCGCTCGGCAATTCCGTCCAACGCGGCCTCACGCTTTTCGCCGGCGCAGGATTCATGAACTTTCTATCCTATGTCTTCGCCTACACCGCGCTCAGCATGGAACGGGTGTCTCTAATGTCGCCGCTGATCAATGGCTCGTCGCTTTTTATCCTGCCATTGTCCGCGCTGTTTCTGAAAGACGTGGAAAAAATCACAGCGCGAATCATCGGCGCGACTTTGCTGGTCTTGTTGGGAGTGTTTCTGATTTCCTGGGAGAAAATCTAGCAGCGGCAGTGCGAACAGATGATTTGTGACTTCGTGACAGCGGGATCTTCGTGCCATGAGCGGACAACAGTGCTAATGTGTCATTGCAAGACCCTCTAACTTCCTCTCACTTCTTCGCAAAGGCGGGACGGAAAAAGGGCGTCGTGTGATTTCAAGACCTCACCCCAGAGTTTTTGATAAATCAAGATGTTGTCTTGGTCCGGCCCGGAAAGTCATTCACTAACTGTAGCAGCGCTCCGAATTCCGCTACCGCATCATTATAGGACTCGGGAGATTCCTCATCGGCATCTTTGGTGTATTGCCAGTTGAAGCTAAGCGCCTCGGGCGTTTTCCATCCGA
>CAMLCX010000242.1 GCA_946478635.1 uncultured Pseudomonadota bacterium | reverse complement strand
GGCGGCGCGCGAGCGGGCCGCCTTGGTCAAGCACCGGCTCCAGTTGATCCAGGGCCGGCAAATCGTCTCGTTTCCAGAATAGCCCAATGGCAATTTCATCGCCCCACTCGTAACCATACTTCATCGCGGCGGCGAAGTCGGTTGGATCATGTTTCTTATCCTCCAACTTGAACGTGCGCTGTTTGAAAAACTCATGGCTGTTTTCGAGATTGAATGTCACACACGGACTGAACGCGTCGATGAGCGAAAATCCCCTGTGCTGGATGCCGCCCTTGATCAGCTCGACCATGTGCTTCACCTGGCCGGTGTAGGCTCTTGCTACATAAGTCGCACCGGCCGCGATCGCTAGCGGAATCGGATTGATCGGATTCTCCACGCTTCCACCGGGCGTGCTCTTGGTTTTCATGCCTTTAGTGCTCGTCGGCGACAACTGTCCGGTCGTCAGACCGTAAATCTGGTTGTTCATCACGATGTAGGTGACATCGACGTTGCGCCGCATGCTGTGCACGAAATGGTTGCCGCCGATGCCGTAGCCGTCGCCGTCGCCGCCGGTGACGATGATTTTTAATTCGTGATTGGCCATCTGCGCGCCGGTGGCGACCGACAGGGCGCGCCCATGCAACGTATGCATGCCATAGGTGCTGATATAGCCCGGCAGGTTGGACGAGCAGCCGATGCCGCTGATGACCATGGCTTGGTGCGGGCGAATGCCCAGCTCCGCAAGGGCCATCTTCAATGCGCTCAGGACGCCGAAGTCGCCGCACCCCGGACACCAATCCGGTTCCGCCTTGCCTTTGAAATCCTTGATCGTCAGAGGTATCGAATGCGGCGGCACCGGAGATTTAGATTCAATTTCGACCGTAGATAGACTCATTATCCACTCCTTCTGACAGGTTTGAGTTACGGGTCTCGAGTCCCGGGTCTCGGGTTACACTCCAGACGCGAGACCCAAGACGCAAGACTCGAAACAATCATTAGACCATGATCTCATGAACTGGAACATACTGCTGCGTCTTGCCCGCGAGAATGGCTTTGACGCCGTCGACGATATGATGCGGCATAAACGGCTCGCCATCGTATTTTCTGATATGGCTGTCGGCGACGATGCCGGTCTCCGAGCGCAGATAGCGGGCGAACTGGCCGCTGTAGTTGTTTTCGACGATGATGACTTTTTTACTCTTCGACAGCGCGGCGGTGATCACGGCGCTGTGCAGTGGCACGATCCACTTGATCTGCAGAAGATTTGCGGCTATGCCCTCTTCGTCCGCGAGCTTCTGAATCGCCTCTTTCATGACTCCTTCGGTCGAGCCCCAGCCCAACAGCGTGACTTGGGCATTTTCCGAGCCCCAAAGCTTGGGCGCATCGAGCAGAGGTAGAATCGCCTCCATTTTGCGCATGCGCTTTTCATGCATGGCCTGGCGTTTGTGCGGGTTGGTGTATTCGTCGCTGATCAACACGCCGTCCTCGTCGTGATCGTCGGTAGCGACGACATGCTCGAAACCCGGAGTGCCGGGCACGGCGCGCGGCGAGATCCCGGTATCGGTAAGCTTGTAGCGTTTGTAGCCGCCGTTGAGCGATGGCGATGCGCCGTTGAGACCAATCACCGCGCCGCGGTCGATTGGCACGTTGAAATCCAACTCTGCCGGATCGACACTCGATCGGCCCTCGGAGAGCAACAGGTCCGACAGAATGATGCCGGGGCACTGAAACCTGTCGACCAGGTTAAAAAGTGCCGGGACCGTCTTGAAGCAATCCGGGATCGTTGTCGGCGCGACGATGATACGCGGGTAATCGCCCTGCCCCGCGCCCATGGCTTGCCAAAGATCGCCCTGCTCGGTTTTCGTCGGCACGCCCGTGGCCGGGCCGGCGCGCTGCACGTTGATGCAGACCAGAGGAATCTCCATCATCGCCGCGGCGCCAAGGCCCTCGGTCATCAAGGCGAAACCCCCTCCCGAAGTGGCGCACATGGCGCGGCAGCCCGCGTGCGCGGCGCCGATCGCCATGTTGATGACGCCAATCTCGTCCTCCACCTGCCGCACCATGATATCCAGCTGCCGCGCGTGGCGCGCCATCCAGTGCAGCACGCCGGAAGAAGGACTCATCGGATAGGCGCAGTAAAAACGCACTCCCGCCGCCGCTCCACCCATCGCGAGAGCTTGGTTGCCTTCGAAGAAGGCCAGCTTTTTCCCCGTGTCGGGCAGCGCAAATTGAAACGGCTTGAAATGCGCGCCGGCGTAATCGTAGCCTGCCCGTGCCACGCCGACGTTCTCGGCCACCACCGCATCGCCTTTTCTCTTGAACTGCAACGTGAGGATGTCTTCGAGAATCTTGAACTCCACGCCGATGAGCCGCAGCACCGCCGCGAGCGCGATGGTGTTCTGCACCAAGTCGCCTCTGATGTTCGGCGCCAGCTCCTTCACCGAGAAAGGACAGAGCTGAACACCGCCGGCGACGTCGCCGGGCTTGATCTTATCGCCGTTGTAGAGAACGGCGGACCCCGCTTTCATCAATCCCAGGTGGCGATTCATGGTGTCCTGGTTGAGCGGCATCATGATGTCGATCTTGTCGCCGAAGCTCAGCACGGGTTCGTCGCTGCTCCGCAGAGTGAGAAAGATGTGACCGCCGCGCACAATGGACTGATAGGCGTTGTAGGCGTTCAGGTGCAGCCCGCGGCGCACGAAAATACGCGCCAGGATGTCGCCGGGCGTGGCAATGCCCTGGCCGGCGGCGCCGCCGATTGCAATCGAGAGATCGACTTTTGCCATAAACACTCCTCTAAGATTTCACTTTGCCGAGCTAAAACTTCCCGCCGGCACTTTGTCGAGAATCCGGTTCATTTCGGCGGCGGAGAATGCCCGCAGCGTCTGTGTGCGAATATTGCCGAGCGATCCCATGCTGGCCGCAAAGGCCATGATGGCATCGTCGTCCGACGCCTCGGCGGTAAAGACCGCGTCGAACGCCCCCATCGTCCAATAGATGTCGTTGATTTTGACACCAAGATTCGCCGCGGCGTTGATCAGTGCCTTGGCTCTTTCCGTAGTCTGCCGGATCTGACGCACGCCTTGATCGGTAAAGTTTACGAGCGCGATATAAGTCGCCATGCTAAGCTCCTTTTCGCGCCGCAAAACAAAAAAGCCAGAACCCTCTTGCGTTCAAGAGCAAGAGCGACTGGCTCGTTGCGATAGTTGCCCTCTTGAGAACCACAGTGTGCTCTTCGCTTTGACCCTCTGGCCGCATTGCCATCTCAAAGCTGAGGGAATCCCGATGTCTGAAGCGACGCTAGCAACGTCTGAAATACGTGTCAAGTTGATTCTTTGCTGGTTCGAATTAATCTCGGCTATGGACTCGCAGCAATTCACGGGGAACGGTTGTCTCCGCACATCTTTTGAGGTACGCAGAAGTTTCGAATCGAAGTGATTCCTGCGGTAAAAAGCAGGGGCAGGAATTATTCGAGGAGCATTTATGTTTGACTTTCTCTTTCCCAATCATCCTTTCGGCGGTCACACATTGCGCCTGATCGCCCAGGCGCAACAGGGCGGCGGTGATATTTTCGATATCGCGCGGGCGATGAAAATTGTTGAAGCCGGCGACAAAGACGGTTGGGAGCGTGCCTGGTTGGAGTTGGCGCAAAAAACCGAAGCACGCGCCAAGGAAGCCTTGAGTGCCCGCCATCTAGGAACGGCGAAACAGTATTTCTTCCACGCAAGTAATTACTACCGCATGTCCGACGTGCTCCTCACGATCGCCGAAGAACCGAGGCGCAAGCAGAGATTCGGCAAAGCTCAGGAAAACTTCCGCGCCGCGATTAGACTTCACGAGCCGAAGATCGATGTGATCACAGTGCGTTCCGGCAACGAAGATTACGACGGCTACTTTTGCCATCCGGTCAATCCGAAACCGGGAAAGTGGCCGGCTGTGCTCTTTCTCGGCGGCGCCGACGCGTACGCCGAAGAAATTTATTTTGGCGGCAAACAGATGCTCGAGCGCGGCTGGGCGATGTTGTTGGTTGACACTCCGGGACGCGGCTCATCCATTTATTTAAAGGGCATCAAAACGAGACCGGACTACGAAGTTCCCGGCAAGGCGTGCATTGACTATCTCGTGTCGCATCCGGAAATTGACACCGATCGCATTGCGCTCCTCGGCATCAGCATGGCCGGCTATTACGCGCCCCGCGTCGCCGCCTTCGAAAAGCGGCTCAAGGCGCTGGTCGCCTGGAGCGGCTGCTATAGCATTCTCGACGATCTCTACGATTGGTGCGTGCATTTGCAGCCGGTCTGCCAGCGATTGCTCGGCGGCGTCAGCCACGAGGAGGCGCGCCGATTGTTGAAACATTTTACGATGGCTGGCATCGCACAAAACATTACCTGCCCGACGTTGATCACTCACGGCGATAAAGATACGTTGATGTCCGTCGAAGGCGCCCGCCGGCTATTCAATGAGATCGGCGCGAAAGACAAAACGCTCAAGGTCTACGGCGAGCAGGACGGCGGCGGCAGAATCCATTGCAGCCACGACTACTGGACACATAATCTGCCCTACATGCTGGATTGGCTGGAGGAGAGGCTATGAAGCCGCAAGTTCAAATCGTTCAACCGCTGCGCTCCGTTCAAACCCCCTCCGTAAGTCCTCCCCCCGCGTCGCGGGGGAGGAAACAGGTGGGGGATTAAACGATTTGAACGGATATCTAATTCAAGGAGGAATATAGGTGAACACAACAGTTAACGATCCAGATTGGGACAAAGACGTAGACGTCATCGTCGTCGGTTACGGCGCGGCGGGTGGGATTTCGGCGATCACCGCGCATGACGCCGGCGCAAAGGTAGTTCTAATCGAAAAGATGCCGCATCCCGGCGGCATTTCGATTCTCTCCGGCGGCGGCGTCGCCTTCGCGCACAACGCCGAAGGCGCATTTCAGTATTTGAAACGCACTTGCAACGGCACGACACCCGACGACATCCTGCGCAAAATGGCGGACGAGATGGTCGGCATGATTGACTGGGTAACGAATCTGGCCAAAGTCAGCGGCACCGAGCCGACCAAAACCGAAACCCGCGGCCACGGCACCTACCCGTTCCCCGGCACCAACGACATCGATTCGATCAAGCTCAAGGACTTTCAAGCCTATTCCGAGTTTCCCTGGGCCAAAGGACTGCGCGGCGGGGCGCGGCTTTTCAAAGTCGTCTATGACAACGTGAACGCGCGCAAGATCGAAGTCCTGCTTTCGACACCGGCCAAGGAATTAATTACTGGCGCGAACGGGGAAGTCATCGGCTTGATCGCCGAACAGAACGGCAACCCAATGCGCATCAAAGCGAACAAGGGCGTCATTCTCGCCTGCGGCGGCTACGAGAACGACGACGCCATGAAGCTGCAATACTTCGAAGCGCAGCCGGTGTATCCCGTTTACCTAGGCAACACCGGCGACGGCGTGAAAATGGCGCAGAAAGCCGGCGCCGGACTCTGGCACATGTGGCACTTTCACGGCGGCTACGGCTTTAAGTTTCCGGAACTGCCGTTCGCGATTCGCCACGTCTGGGCGGGCCCGCGCAATGAGAACCGCAAAATGATCTGGATCGGCGTCGACAAGTTCGGCAAGCGCTTCATGGACGAATACCCGCCGGCGCCGCAAGATACCGGCACGCGGCCGTTGGAATTCTACGACGCTGACATTCAGGACTACCCACGCATCCCCTGCCATCTGATCTTCGATGAAGAGGGACGCAAGCTAGGACCCATCGGCATCCCGATTGTCAACGACGAGCGCTACGACGCCAGCTGGAGTGAAGATAATCTCGCCGAGATAAACAAAGGTTGGATCAAGAAAGGCAACAGCCTGGAAGATATCGCCGGACAGATCGACGTAAATCCCAAAGTGCTCAAGGCCACGGTCGATCGTTGGAACGATCTCTGCGAAAAAGGCCATGACGAAGACCACAAGCGCCCACCGAAAACCATGATGCCGATCAAGAACCCACCTTACTACGTCGTGGAGGCGTGGCCCATCGTTAACAACACCCAGGGCGGCCCCGAGCACGACGTCAAGCAGCGCGTCCTCGATCCGATGAAAAGACCCATCCCGCGCCTCTACGTCGCCGGCGAGATCAGCTCGATCTACGGTCATCTTTATTTGGAAGCCGGCAACATCACCGAATGCTTCGTGGCAGGAAAAATCGCCGGACAAAACGCGGCAGCGGAACGAGGTTGGGAATAACGCTCAAGGCTAAGCAGTCGAGGTCAGCAAGCGAAGCGAGCGAGTCCGAAGACCCGTCTCAAGCTGAATGTTAGCCCAGATTACTTGGCTCAAGGCGTAAACATCTCCTCAAGCGTGGACAAAACTGCCGCGAGAGAGTTCGGAGCCAAGCGTCCAAGTCGTCTTGCTAATCGCCCAACATCGACAGTACGAAGTTGGTCCGTGGCGACAAATCCGGTTCGGCCCTGAAAGCGACACTGAACCCGCCACGGATACGCTTGACCCCCGGTCGTCATGGGCGCGATGATCACAGTCTGTAAATGGTCGTTCAGCTCGTCGGGTGACACGATAAGACATGGCCGTGTCTTTTGAATTTCACTACCCCGGGTCGGATCAAGCTGCACAAGGTAAACATCACCTCGGGATGCCACAACCTAATCCTATCACCACTTCCACTCTTTCTCGTCAAACCGAGTCGGAGTCGTGGGATCCAGAAGCCGGTCTTGGTCTCGCTCACGCATCAAACGAGCAGCTGCCGCCCATCCCGCGCGAGGCCGGGTCCCTCTACGAATCACAATACGACCGGGCTCTGCCTCTAGCTCAACTTCATCAGAGAGTTCAGCTTCCTCCAAAAGTATCTTAGGTAGGCGGATACCCCGAGAATTACCGATCTGCACAATGCGGCTCTTCATTTAATCCCTCCGAGCTTACATTGTAATTACAGAGCGTTCGGATAGCAAGGCGACCAGAAATTTAGGATTTCAGCAACAAGGAGTAGGCTAACGTTGTGGCTAACCGGCGCGCGAAAGTAGGCGAAGCCGACTGAAGCGCGTCCGGTTGAGCCGCGTGTTTAGGCCCGACCGTGTTAGATGTCGGGCCTGAGCTTACTCTTGCCTGACTATATCGACCGAGATCTCCACTGCCGGAATCGTTCCTGTGTTCTCAAGCCAGTGTGTGGTGTTCCTATCCTCGGGCCAACCCACTCCCGGCCCATAGTCCGTAGCGACTCCATTTCGATGGTCAGTGATCGTTCCTTGCAGTATGTA
>CAMLCX010000241.1 GCA_946478635.1 uncultured Pseudomonadota bacterium | reverse complement strand
CCGAGCGTGGCCATGGCGCTGCCGTGGTTTGCCGAGGAAGCTCGACTCTATCCGAAGTACGATCTCGACTTTCAGCTGGTTTATATCGCCTCGTCGGGCATTGTCACCGCGGCGATGAGCGGCGGCAACGGCAGCGTGGCCATGGTCGGCGGCGAGGGACCGATTCGCGCGTACTTGAGCGGCAATACCGATTTCGTCTTTATCGGCTCGGTGAAAAATGTGCTGACCCACAGCATCATGGGCAAGCCGGACATCAAGCGCCCCGAGGATTTGAAAGGCAAACGCATCGGCGTCGGCCGCATCGGTGGCAACTCGCACTATTTTGCCCAACTCGCCATGCGGCTGAAGGGCCTGGATCCTCTCAAAGACGCCAACTTGATTCAAACGGGCGGCGCGCCGGAGACTTATCTCGCGCTCGCTACCGGTGCTGTCGATGCAGCGTCGCTGACGACCCCGCAGGACACTCGCGTGGCGTTTCAGGGCTTCAATTACGTCATCGACGGGCGCGAGATCAAGCCGCCGTACGTGGCGACGGGCTTCGTGACTTTACGTTCGGTTATCGCCAAGCGCCCCAAGGTGATCAGCCAGTTCATGCATATGATGGCCGAGTCCTACAAAATCATGAGAACCGACCGCGAATTGGCGTTCCGGCTGATGGCCAAGAAAATCGGCCTCACCGATCGAAAGGTTTTCGATGCGGCCTACACTGCAGAGATGAAGGTGCTCGAGCCGAAGTTGGACATCAAACCGATTGCGATCCAGACGAATCTCGACGAGATCGCTAAGACCGATCCCCGCGCCAAGCAAGTAAAAGCCGAGCAGCTGATCGACCGGCGCTTTCTCGAGGAGATGGAGAAGGACGGAACGTTTGGGAAGTTGGGGCTGGGGCGGTAGGGGGCGACTGGGAAGCGTTCAATGTTCAACGGGTCAAGGTTCAAAGCTGGGGAACAGACATTGGCTTCTTTGAGCACTTCACTTCGCCGGCTTTCACGGCTGTTGCTCCGGGTGCTTTTACGAAATTAAAAAGTTCAATCTTGATTAAAGGTGACAGACAACGATTTCGTTGTTGTTCGCGGAACGCAAAGAAAAGCGGCGTAATTGTTTCTAGGCAAACAGATAACTGCGCAGAACACCACGCAGCGTCGCGAACTGAAACGGTTTGTAGAGAACCTCGGCGGCTCCTGCAAGAAGCGCGCGGCTGATACGCTCTTCAACGTTGCAAGCAGTCGTCCAACCGCTATTGATGACCACCGGAATGTTTCGGGTGGCTATATTCGTTTTTAGTCGCTTTGTCACGTCATCGCCATTCATCCCGGGCAGGCGCACGTCCATGAGGATCAAATCCGGCAGTGTGCTGGATGCCTTGGCAATGGCATCGGGACCGGTAGTCGCTTCGAAGACTTCGTGCCCCAAACCTTTGAGAAAGGTCAGAAGCGATTCTCTAAAGGCGTCATCTCCGTCAACAATCAATATTTTCTTAGCCGTGTTGCTCATGACAGGTGGTTACGCACAACGGGTGCCACGTTGCACAATAGGCCGTTGCTTTGGCACTTTCGGTCCAGAATTGACCATCCTGACCCATTTGCGCGATGAATGGTGCTTAGAGACTGGGAAGTAAAAGCTTCCCATTGCTGGTTATTTGTACGGGACTTGACCAGTCGTAAAAGATCGTTGGCCACGCCCTAGGCTGATTTGCAGAATAGTGGGTGAATAGCGGAAAGAGCTTACGAAAGAGTCCGTGGCTGGAAAGGAGGATTTTTGAGTAAAGCCTTAGTGAGAAAGGCTGGCGGAGAATTGGGAGTCAACAGTGATCGGGTATTCAAAAAACTTCTATACCTTTGAAGCCACCCCGTTAGTAATAGCCGGGTAAAAAACATTCTTGTCTCCGGTCGTGACACGCAGTCGGCATCGCGGCGAATGACGGTTGGGCGCGCTGTTCGACGTCGCCCCAATGGTCTATACTTTGGCAACCGATCGACGATAAACGTGAATCCAGAGAATCGAAAACAAAGAATCAATCTGATCATGGCTGGAGGCGGAGTGCGCCTCGCCGCTTTCGTCGGCGCTCTGGACGCTTTCAGGAAGATGGATGTCGAGATTGTCGGTGTTGCCGGCGCTTCCGGTGGCAGTATCGTCGCTAGCTACATGGCAGCGGGCTGGGACGTTGAAAGACTTTATCGCTTGGCGATGGAGACTGATTTCATGCAGTTCAAAGACGTCAGCTTGACAGCCATCCTTTTTCAAAACGGAGTCTGTTCGGGAAATCGATTTGATGGATGGATGGACAGCCACATGGCCGGTCTGAAATTTAAAGATTTGGATCGGGATCTTTTCGTAGTGGCGACTGATCTTGTCGGCCAGGAGCCGGTATTTTTCTCGCGGCAAGCAACTCCGGATGTTTTAGTCAGGCGCGCCGTTCGTTACTCGATGTCCTTTCCCGGGATGTGGTCCGCGCACCGGTGGAACGAGAAAATACTGGTGGACGGCAATCTCATTCCCTGGATTCCCAAGATGATCGATGTCATGCAAACGGGGGATCGAGTGGACCGTACGGTGACGCTGCGCCTTGTGGCTGAGTCGACTCCGAGGTACATCCGAAAACAGCACCTCTGGCCCTGGGAATTCTTTGCCATGCTCCTGGAAACCATGGGGACGGCCATGGAAAATCAGCGCGTGCCCGGCTGGCTTTGGGAGGACACGATCCTGATTAAAACGGGTAACATCCAGTCCCTGCAATTCGGGCTCACCACCGCCGATAAAGAACGACTCGTGCAGTATGGATATGAACAGGTGAGCCGTTACTTCAATAAAAAAGCCCCCGCTGCTGCATAGCCAGGCCGTGGATCGCAAGCCTTATATCCTCGATTGTCCATTCTCGACTAACTAATAAGCTCCAATCCCACCACCTTCGCAGGATTCTTCGTGCAGACCGTATAGAGCTCGTCCTGATTCAAGCCGAAGGCTTCCATATAGCCGCGCACGAGACGCATCGCTTCCACGGAGTCCGGAAAGAGCGGCTCGCCAGCATCGCTGGAGAGCGTGAAGTGCTCCGGGCCGACGTCGCGGATGGTGTTGTACATGATCTGTGGGTCGACGCCGAGGAGCGGCGACAGCTCGTCCCAGGTGAAGTTAAACAGAATGCCGGTGGGCGCAAGCTCCTTCATCATATCCGGCGAGACATTCAAGAAAGGGCTGTAGGGGTGATCGATGACCGCACGCTTGAGACCGGCTTTGTCGACTTCCTCGGCAAGCTTGTAGATCTCCGCATGGGTTGCATGGCCGAAGAAGAGAGCGACGTTTCGGTCGGCGCAGAGGTGCACGATGTCGCGGATTTCCGGTTTCAATTTGCCGGTTTCATCGAGATCGTAATGACCGACCTGCATCGCTTCATCCCACGGAAGCGGGCCGGTCCAACCGGCACCGTTGCGGCTTTGTACCAAGCGGCCGTAGGTGCCGACCGTGCTCATGGTAATCACGTGGGTGAACACCGGCAGCCAGACTGCGGCGATGCCGCGATCAATCATTGCGCTCACTGTTTTCGCGGAGATCGGCGCCATTTGCCGGCCGCATACGTAACTCGACCAACAGGTAATCGGCGTGACACCTTCCTTTTCCGCCCAGCGATTGACGTCGTCCTGAACGTCCTGGGTCGCTTTGACCGGATCGTCGCCCGGGATGCTCTTGAAGAGCAGCCCCTTCATTTCAGCCAACGATGCGCGGCGCGCCAAGTCGTAAGGGTCCTGCTGCCCTTCGTGGGTATGGCAATGGATGTCGATGGCATCTTTGACTTTGATATGCGGCGGATGCACGACGCCGGGTTTATACTGCGTGCGCGCGGCGTAAGAGGTGACGCAACGTTCGTGAGTCGGCGTGGAAACGATATTTCTAGCCATAATTCCGTCTCCTTTTTGTCAGATGAAATGGATGTTGCTACAGACGCGGTGAGTTTGTCAAAGCGTTGAAAAGGAGCGTGACCGTTCAAGCCGTTCAATCGCTCCGCTTCGTTCAAATCGTTACGGGCCAACGGCAGACTCAATCGGCCAAGTCATCTAACAACCGTAATCAAAGTGAGGCGTGAGAGAACAGCTTGGGGCAAGAAACCTGCCGGAAAATCCACTTGGTTTTTGCCATGCAGTTGTTGTAAGAACGGTGGGGCCGTTTGAGTGTCGGTGCAAGCTTTTATTGCCCGGAGGAGGCCAATTTGAAGACAAACCGCTATCCAGGATTTTGCGCGACGCGGCTGGGCATGGTGACCCTGCTGTTGTTTTTTTCAGGCACGCGACTTTTCGCGGCGGACAAGGTTAACATGATTTACACCGCGCGCGTGATGTCTCAGGCCTATCCCTGGTTCGCCCAGGAAGCCGGTCTGTTCAAGAAATATGATCTGGAGGTGCCGCTGGTTTTTGTCACTCCCGGCGCTCCGGCGGTGGCGGCAATCCTCTCGGGTGACAGCGAGATCGCCGTGATCGGAGCGGCAGGCATCACCCGGCCCTTCGTGCAGGGCAATAAAGATCCTGTCATCGTCGGCGGCATCAAAAGTTTGCTGACTCACAGCATCATCGCAAAGCCGGAGATCAAAAGCCCGGAGCAATTGAAGGGTAAACGCATCGGCGTCTCGCGCATCGGCAGCAACCCGCATTACTTCGCCGTGCAGGCGCTTCGTCACTACGGTATCGATTCGCGCGAGGTCAGTTACATTCAGGCCGGCGGCGCGCCGGAGACTTTGGCGGCCTTGGTCGCCCAGGGCATCGACGCCGCCGTTCTCACCGTTCCAACCGACGCGCAAGCGCTGAAGCTCGGGTATCACTATGTCATCTATGGGCCTGATCTGAAGATAGCCTACGCCGCGACGACTCTTACAACCCGGCGCTCGATCATTGCGAAGCGCGGCCCGGTCATTAGCCGTTTCATGCGCGCCATGGCTGAGGCCGCGAAAATCATGCACACGGATAAGGAGTATATGTACAAAGTCATGGCGAAATATCTCCGCGTCGACGACCGAAAACTTTTAGAAGCGAGCTTCAACGTTGAGAGCAAAGCCTTGGAGCCCAGACTCGCGCTAAAACTCGAAGGCATCCAGTCGACCCTCGACGAGATCGCTCCCACCGATCCCCGAGCCAAAACGGTCAAGCCGCAGGAGATGGTGGACACGCGCTATCTCGACGAGATGGAGAAAAGCGGTTTCATGGAGCAGCTCTGGAGCGGAAAGAAGTAAGAGAAGCAAGCAGCAAGCGGCCATATTCCGGTGAGTTGGGAGAAAACTCACTCGTTTAGGTAAGGAGCAATTTTCCGCCTGCGGTTTGAACAGTGTATGAGCAATAAATGAGCATCAGCAGTCCGAGCCGGATTGATAGCTCGCTGAATTGACGTGGATGTGAACGGAAGCGGCGTGGCATAAGCATTGCTGCCGCTAGTGATTCGGATTTTTACTGCGGTGGACGCGCATTCTATCAAAGAGGCTTCTAAACAATGAGAGGAGAATTGACATGAGTCGTCAGAGGGTTTTATCGGAGTCGATCGGAGCCGTACTCGTTCTTTTGATACTGGCGTTGGCTCTCGCGTTCTGTGGCATTTCTCCCGGCCGGGTTTCAGCGGCCTCGGATTCGCTCGATCAACTTTATGATAAAGCGAAGAAAGAAGGGAAAATCACGCTATACGCGCCGCTTTCCGCCCAAGCGATGACGGTGGTTCCCGCTGGTTTTATGAAGCGCTTCCCTGGTATCACCGTGGACCATATCGACGGCACGAGCGACAAGCTTATCGCGCGCGTTCTCGCCGAGCTGAAGGGAGGGCGAGTGATCGCGGATGTTTTGAGCGGGGCGCTGACCTATTTGCCGCAGATCCTGGACCTGAAGATTACCACGCCCATAGTGGTGCCGGAGGCGGCGCCGTATCCGGCGCAGTTGAAAGGCGATCTCTGGGTGGCCACCGACATGCAATTCTACATTGCCGGTTGGAATACCAATCTGGTCAAGAAAGGCGAGGAGCCAAAGAGTTACGAAGAGCTGGGGAACGGCAGATGGAAGGATAGCATCATGGGCGAGCCGCGCGATTTTCAAATGCTGGTCGGCTTTGCCAAGCGTAAATTCAACAATGATGAAAAGGCAATCGATCTGTTCAAGAAGATCGCGGCCAGCCAGGTCGAGTTTCACAGGGGGCATTCGCAGCTGATCGAGTTTCTCGTGGCCGGTCAACGCCAGGTTTGTTTTACTTGCTACTCGCACCATTTTCCGGGACGGATAAAGAAAGGTGCGCCGATTCAAGCGTTGCTGAGCGAAGGCGTGGGCGAGCTCGGTGGATCCGTGGGCGTGCTGAAGGGCGCGCCGCATCCCAACGCCGCGTTACTGTGGGTTCGTTGGGCGGTGAGCGAGGAGGGGCAAAAGGTTTATGCGCAGGCCGGTGAAACGCCGGCCCATCCAAAAGTGGAACCGTTGGAAAAAATCCGACCGACCACGCCGTACATGCTGACGATCGACGATGTTAAGGAATTTCCGAGGTACGAGAAAATATGGAAGGAAATTTTTCAGATACGCTGAACTGACGAAATCGAATTTTTGGGCGCGAGGAAAGAGTTCGTTGCGGCGCATCGGCGTGATGAGAAAGCCGACGCGCCGCAATCGGACTATTGATAGATTGCTGACGAACTGTAACAGCTGATTCGCGGCTAAAATCGAAGATCCCTTCGATAAACTCAGGGTGAGCGGTCTGGGCATAAACCGTTCGTGGTGAGGCTCTCGAACCATGAACGGCGCACGCTAAGGTGCTGTTACAGACCGCTACGCTTGTTGCACCGCTGTTAATTTCCACGAGTTTGGGCCGACCGGACGATTGAATGTCCAGTATTCCTCGAACTGGATCGGGTCGGAATTGCTGCCGCTGACGACCGCGCCGGTTCCGGCATCGACCGTGTAGTCAAGCAGATTGGCATGCAAGCGAACGGTAATGAAGTCTTCGCCGTTTTCAGTCCATACCTCGCTGATCTCGCTCTCGCGCAGCGCGATATTTTCCATGCGGTTTTGTTGGTTTTGAGAACGCAACCGGCTCAATTCTTCCTCCCAGGTTTGCATCAGCTCGCGGCCGCAAAGCGCGCTTAGCGCCGCGGTATCCTGCTTGTTCCAGGCGCCTTGCACCTTGAAGAAAATATCCTGAGCGGATTTCAGAAAACGATCAGGATCGAAGCTGCGGTCCATCATCGTCAACGAGCGATAGTCGATCTGGCCGTTGTTTGCCGGCGCTTCC
>CAMLCX010000240.1 GCA_946478635.1 uncultured Pseudomonadota bacterium | reverse complement strand
CGGCAATCGTTCCCGCCAAAGATTTAAAGGCTCGCTCACGTGGGAGTCCGCGTCGAGCAGGAGAGATTCAGTCATGATTTAATCTCCTTTTTGGTCGCGTGATAGGCAAGACGAAGTGTTGCAACGATCTAGCGCTTGTTGAGCGACATCGCCGTCTCCGTGACCAGCGACCAATCGACGATTTTGCCTGCCGGAAAGTTCGGCGGCACGTCGGCCATGTTCAGAGCAGTTGCCAATCCCTTGTCGGAGGGGAGGCCATTGTCGGGCCAAAGGTCTTTGATCCCGTCGTAAGTCTGGCGGGTCATTTCGATCGTGGGCAAGCCGATAAATTGTTTCAAGAGAGGCAGCACTTCCTCGCGATGGGTCTTTGTGTAAGCGATGCCCTTGAGCGCCGCCGCCAGCACCTTTCTCACCTCATCGGGTTTTTCGCGAATCCTTTCGTCGTGCACGATCAGTCCGAGCAGGGGAAAC
Source organism: uncultured Pseudomonadota bacterium (assembly GCA_946478635.1). Next base: position 6,791 of record CAMLCX010000240.1, on the reverse strand, counting down.
TCCGAAATGTCTTTCAGGTAAGCGATGGGCTTGAAGCCGTCCTTCTCCATGAACAGATCGTAGGGAACACTCAACATGGCGGCATCGATGGCCCCGGTTTTGAGCGCCAGGGCGCGGTTGGGCATTTCTCCCAGGTTGACCATTTTGACGTCCTTGGGATCGATCCTGTAGTGCTCGAGAATTTTCAGAAACTGGCGATGGACGGTGCCGCCGGGCTGGCTGATGGCGACCCCGTGACCGCGCAATGCGACTGGAGCCGTGATCTCGCGCTTGGCGACGAGAACGTGATGGGAGCGCACCGCGAAGATCATGATGACCTTGGCGGGGAGTCCGTTGGCAATCGCCGTCATCGACGAGCCGAGCGGTGTGATGTAGGAAACATGCCGCGCGGCCAGCGCGCCCAAAGAAGCTCGTACGGACATGGTCACCGGCAACATCTCGATGCCCTGTTCCTGAAAGATGCCTTTCTTCCATGCCACGTAGAGCGGAAACCAGGTGACCGTATTGGTCGGCACGCCGATATGAATCTGCGTCAGTTTTTGCGAAGCCGCCGGCGCGGGAAAATAGAGCAAAGCAGCGGCGATCAGAAACGACGCGACAACGCGTTTGCTGCGGTTCATTGTGTTATTTCGCCGGCGAGCTAACCCGGATTATTCGCGGTAAAGCTGCGATCGAGCTGCGACCCTTCCGGAACGAAGGCAAAGCAGCTTTGCCTTGAAGGTGCAAGTGGTGCCCCATGAGGGCAGCAGCGAAAAGGTCAAACATCGTGCCGAGTGCCGAGCCAATATGAAACATTCGCGCCGGTGCCTTCGTTCCTCCAGGGTCACAACTCGATCAACCGAGTGTCGTCAGATTTCCTCGGAGCATGAATCATTCGGGCTAATTCTCGGAAAACCCAACAGCATCCTAAGTATAAATCGCCGCGTGTTTTGATGTGGCAAACATTCTGACTTCCTCGTCTCAACCAACCGATTGGGCGTCTTTCTTTGGCTGCAATGAGATTATCTGAACAAGCCGCGCCGTGTCAAAGTAGATATTGTATAAGGATCGCAATGAAGCAGATCGGATAGAATTTAATCGGCGGGTTACCGTTTCTTGTAAACCTGATCGATGAACCCTTCCTTCACCAGGCGGTCGATGATCGAGTTGTCGGCGAAGGTTTCGATCGGCAGGCCTTTCTTGCCCATAAACTCAAGAGTCGTGGACACCGCGTCCGCCTCGACGCGCGGAACCCGGTCGACGTACTTCGCGGCGTCCGTATAGATTTCCTCAATCGCCTTGGTTTCCTTGAGCCGGGTGTAGCGCGCCACGGTCTTCAAGACCCGCTCGCGCTGACTGGCGTCGCGCAGCACCGCCACGCCTTCGATGTAGGCGCGCAGGATTTTCTCCAGGGTATCCGGAGAGCGGCGTTGGAAATCGCGGGAGACGACAAGCTGTCCCATGGAGTACTGGATGCCGGAGTCGGCGAGTTCGATCAGAATCCGGTGCGGGACGTCGGTGCGAAGAGTCGCGAGCACCGCGCCGTCGATTTGCCGATGGCGAAAGGCGAGCCCCACTTCGAGCGTGCCGCCGAGCTGGCGGATATTGACCGCGTTTTCCAAACCGACCCGGCGCAGCAGAATCCTCGTCAAGTTATCGGTCGTCGCGCCGAAGCGCGACACGCCGAAGGTTTTGCCGCGCAATTCTTCGACTTGGTTGATTTCAGGATGGACCCACAGTCTCAGATAGGGACGGTTGGCCAGGCTCGCCACCGACACGATCGGAGCGCCGGCGAGCACCGCCGCGATCACCGCATTCGCCCCGGCGATGGCGGCCTGAACGTCGCCGCCGATCAGCGCCGGCACCATCACCGGGCCCGAAGAAATGAAAACGAGATTGGGTTCGACGCCGTATTTATCGAACGCGCCGATGTCCTTTGCCACCCACAAGCCAACGCCAGTCGGTCCGGTACTGGAATAACCGAGGGTGAGCTTGGCGCGTTCCGCGGCGTCGCCCTGCGCCGCTACCAGTCCAAAAATGAGCAAGCAAGGCAAGATCGACTTGAAAAGTATTTTCCAACGCTGCATTGAATTCCCGCGCACTCGACCGTTCGGTCGGTATCATGCGCTGCTCTACGCTGTCAATGCCACTTGCAACTTCCGATCGGTCGCCGCGCTGGCCGATCCCGGCAAGGCATTTCCGAGTTTAAGGGCGCGAGAACCCATCGGCTATCTCCAGTGCGGCGGATAGGTGCGCTGATAGCCCGGCAGTGCTTCTATCCGCTGAGCCCATCGGGCGACGTTTGGATAAGTTTGCGCCAGGGGCATCAAGCCCAAATGAAACGGCTGGGCCGCTTCTTTCGAGGCTGCGCGCAAGAGCAACTGAATCACGGGAAACACACTGATGTCCGCGGCGGAAATCTGCCCGCCTGCAAGCCAATTCGCTTGGGCGAGTCGCGCATCGATGGATTGTAATTCCTGGCGAATCACTTGTGCCGCTTGTTGAATCTCGTCAACTTTTTCCAGGCCTTTGCCGAAGAAAACCGGACGGACGACCTTGTCGCCCGCGCTGACGAGATAGGACTCGCATTCCGATATTGTACGCCAGATTAAGCCGGCTTCCTCCGGGGTTTTGCCGAAGAGCGGCGGCTCCGGATATTTGCGATCGAGATAAGCGATGATCGCAATGGATTCGTAGATCACGAAGTCGCCGTCTTTGAGCGTCGGCACTTTGCCGCGCGGATTGAGTTGCAGGTAAGCGGGTGTTTTGTGTTCGTTCTTGGAGAATTCCAGAAGCTTCGATTCGTACGCCAGCTTCTTCACTTCGAGCGCCAGCATCACGCGCCAGGCGAACGGGCTGCCGCTGCCCCAGTAGAGTTCGATAGCCATCAGTGCACCTCCTTTTGGCTAAATTTATAGTCGAAAACCAGGGTCGTGTTAACAGATGACACACTGGCGCAACTCTCATGGCGCTAACAGCGAAAGCCCGATGACAGCGGAAAAATGGCTTGCTCCCGGCCGTCGCGCTGCGATATGGCTAGGGCAAAACTGGACAAAGGCCATGGATCCTGTGCCGAAGAAAAAGATTTCAGTCAAAATCAATGGGGTGGTGCGGGAGTTCGAAGTCGAGCCCCGACTGCTGCTGGTGTATTTGCTTCGCGATGACGCGGGCCTGACCGGCACGCATATCGGTTGCGATACGAGCATCTGCGGCGCGTGCACGGTGATGCTCGACGGCGCGACGGTTAAATCTTGCACCGTGCTGGCGGTGCAGGCGGATGGCGGCGAGCTACTGACGATTGAAGGGTTAGCGCCGGGCGAAAAGCTGCACCCGATCCAGGAAGCGTTTTGGGAGTGTCACGGCCTGCAATGCGGTTTTTGCACGCCGGGGATGATTCTGTCCGCGTATCAACTTTTGAAGAGAAATCCCAAACCGACGGAGGTCGAGATTCGCCACGCGATCGATGGAAACCTCTGCCGTTGCACCGGCTATCAACATATCGTCGACGCGGTGCAGATGGCGGCGCGGTTAACCAGGCGGAAGGCGCGAGGCGAGGGGCGTGAGTCAAGAAGCGGCAAAAAGAAGGCAACGAGCCGTAGTAGTTCGAAATCTAGAATCCAAAATTAATCTATGCCTGTCAGTAAACTTGTTGGCGCGCGGGTAAAGCGGCACGAGGATCCGAGTTTGATGCGCGGGCTCGGCGTCTACGTCGACGACGTGAAATTGCCGGGAATACTGCACGTTGCGATTCTGCGCAGCCCGCACGCGCATGCGCGGATCAAAAACATCGACGCGAATGCGGCGCGGCAAAGGGCCGGCGTCATCGCGGTTTTCACGGGCCGCGAGATCAAAGACGAGATCGGTACGATCCCGACTACCGCGGATAATCCGACGCTGAGAATTCCCCCGCATCGCGTGCTGGCCGCCGACAAAGTGTGCTACGTCGGCGAAGGAGTTGCCGTCGTCGCCGCCGAGGATCGCTATGCGGCGCGGGATGCTCTTGATTTGATACAGGTCGACTATGAGCCGTTGCCCGTCGTTACCGATCCCGAAAAATCGCTGACTCCCAACTCCCCCGTGATCCATTCCGAGTGGCCGGACAACCTCGCCTTTAGTTGGCAGCAAGAGCAAGGGGACGTGGCCAGAGCATTCAAGCAGGCGGACAGGATCGTCAAGCAGCGATTGGTGCACCAGCGTTTGGCGCCGATCGCCATGGAACCCCGCGGTGTGGTGGCGCGCTATCTTGCCGATTCGAAAGATCTCACGGTTTGGTCATCGACGCAGATTCCCCATCTGCTCAAGGCTCATCTTTCGCAGATGCTGAAGCTTCCCGAAAATCAGGTGCGCGTGATCGCGCCGGAAGTGGGCGGCGGATTCGGCAGCAAGCTCAACGTCTATGCTGAGGAAGCGCTGCTCGGCTATCTCGCGCTTAAACTCAATCGGCCGGTGAAGTGGATTGAAGAGCGGCGGGAAAATATTCGAGCGACAATTCATGGCCGTGGCCAGGTGGGCGAAGTGGAAGCGGCGGTCAAGAAGGATGGGACCATTCTCGGCTTGCGCTATAGAGTCATCGCGGATATCGGCGCCTATCACCAGCTGTTTACCCCGGCGATTCCACCATTCACCGGGCTCATGCTGTCGGGCTGTTACAAAATCCCGGCGATCGCGATCACGGTCAAAGCGGCGTTCACCAACAAAATGTCGACGGATGCCTATCGCGGGGCGGGGCGGCCCGAAGCGACCTACTTGATCGAACGGCTGATGGACTGTGTAGCCCGGGAGTTGCGGCTCGATCCGGTCAAACTACGCCAGAAGAATTTTCCAAAATCAACGGAATTTCCGTTTAAGACAGCGACGGGACTTGCCTACGACAGCGGCAACTATCAGTCGGCGCTTGCTAAGGCGCTGAAGCTTGCCGGCTATGGAAAATTGCGCCGGGAGCAGGAGCGGCTGAGAAGCCGCGGCCGATATTTGGGCGTCGGCGTGTCGACCTACGTGGAAATCTGCGGCATGGGACCGGGATTTTGGGAATACGGCAAAGTCGAAGTGGAGCCGGACGGAAAAGTGAACGTCTACTCCGGCGCTTCGCCGCACGGACAGGGGCAGAAAACTTCCTTCGCGCAGATCGTCGCCGATCAGCTGGGCGTCGAGTTGGATGACATCAGCGTCATTCACGGCGATACCGCGTTGGTTGCCAAGGGCATCGGTACCTTCGGCAGCCGGGCGACGGCGGTGGGCGGCATCGCTGTCTACCAAGCGGCGGAGAAAGTGAAAGAGCAGGCGCGCGAGTTGGCTTCGCATATTTTTGAGGTCGATGCCGACGACCTGGTTTTTTCCGATGGCAAATTCAACGTCAAAGGCGTGCCGCGCAAGGGACTGACGATCCAGCAAATCGCGCATCAGGCGCGTGAAGCAACGAATCTGCCGGAGAATTTGCCGAGAGAACTTGCCGCAGATGCGACTTTCGAGCCGGCAAATTTTACTTTTCCGTTCGGCACCCACATCTGTGTCGTCGAGGTCGATCCGCAAACCGGCCGCATCGAAATCAAAAAATACATCGCCGTGGATGACTGCGGCAAGGTGATCAATCCATTGCTGGTTGATGGCCAGGTGCAAGGCGGCATCGCTCAGGGCCTCGGTCAGGCGCTCTTCGAGGAAATCGTCTACGATGAAAATGGCCAGTTGCTGACCGGCAGCTTGATGGACTACGCCCTGCCGCGCGCCGCCGACTTGCCGCGGCTCAAGCTGGCGCGCACAGAAACACCGACGCCGGTGAATCCGCTGGGGATCAAAGGCATCGGCGAGGCCGGTACCATCGGCTCGACGCCGGCGATGGTGAACGCGGTGGTGGACGCCCTGGCGCCCTTCGGCGTGACGCATGTCGACATGCCGCTGACGCCGCAAAAAGTTTGGCGCTTGTGCCGGGGCGCGCCCGCTGCGGGAGCGCGCCGATGATCCCTGCAAGTTTCGACTACATCGCGCCAACGAGTATGGCCGAAGTCATTCGCGCGCTCGCCGACCATGGCGAAGATGCCAAGCTGATCGCCGGCGGGCAGAGTCTGTTGCCCCTAATGAAGCTAAGACTCGTCAACCCGGGGCTATTGATCGATATCGGCAAAATTTCCGGCTTGAACAGAATCACGCAACAGGGTGACAAATTGACTATCGGCGCGCTTGCCACGCACTATCAAATCGAGACCTCCGCGCTGCTCAAGACAAGGTGTCCGTTGCTCTGTCAGACGGCGCGCGCCATCGGCGACGTGCAAGTGCGCAACCGTGGCACTATTGGGGGGAGCCTGGTGCACGGCGACCCGGCCGCAGATTTGCCGGCGGCGATCCTGGCCCTGGGCGGGCAGTTGAGAATCAACGGACCGAACGGTGAGCGCTTCCATGACGCCGAAGAGTTTTTTCTCGGGCCGATGACTACGGCCATCAAAGCGAACGAGGTCTTGACGGAGATTCATGTGCCGGCGGCGGCGCGCCGGTCCGGTTGTGCATACCTCAAGGCGCCGCAGCAGGCTTCCGGATTCGCAATCGTGGGCGTGGCGGTTGCGCTGCGAACGGATTCCAAAGGCCGCTGCGAGGATATCGGCATCGGGGTCACGGGCTTGGGCGAAAAGCCTTTCCGCGCCCGCGCGGTTGAGGAGCGGCTGCGCGGGAACAAACTCGGCGCCAAATTGATCGAAGCCAGCACTGCGCTAGTTTCCGAAGGCGTGGATCCGCTCGAAGACCTAAACGCCGCGGCCGACTATCGGGCGCACCTCGCCCGCATCTATGCCGCTCGCGCGGTTCAAGCGGCCGCGAAGCGTCTG
>CAMLCX010000239.1 GCA_946478635.1 uncultured Pseudomonadota bacterium | reverse complement strand
CAGCAGGGCGGACGACGACTGCAACGTAGGATGGCCTGGTCGTTGGCCGGTGCCGCTTTACTGCTCGCGCTGGGTCAGGGAGTGGCGACGGCGGCCACGATCACCGTCGCGACGAATAATCCTAACATTGTAGCGGATGGCCAGTGTTCGCTGATCGAAGCGATCATAAACGCCAACAACGATGCGGCTACTCACGCCGATTGCGCAGCGGGCAGCGGGGCGGACACGATTGTCCTGCCGGCAAACGCCAACGTGACGCTCACGAATGTATCCGATAATACCTACGGCCCCACGGGTCTACCGCTGATTGCCAGTCGGATCACTATTGAAGGTAATGGCGCCATGATCGCTCGCCAAGGGAGCGCACCCACTTTCGGTCTCATGGCAGTAAAAGTCACCGCAGATCTCACGCTTCAGAGTATGACTCTGAGCGGAGGATCTTCTTCCGATGGTGGCGGCGTGATTAATCGTGGCAGGCTCACCATCGAGAACAGCACCATCTCGGGCAATACAGCCAATTCCAGGGGTGGCGGCGTATATAATTGGTACGGCATCCTCACAATCGAAAACAGCACCATCTCAGGTAATACGGCCAGTTATGGGGGCGGCATAGCTAAGAATAACGGCGACATCACAATCACCAACAGCACCATCTCAGGTAATACAGCCAATGATGGCGGCGGCATATTTAACTTCAACTGGTTTTACTGGTTTTACTCGTACGGTTCCCTCACCCTCAAGAATAGTGTGATCGCCGGCAACCAGGCGCCGGTAGCGCCCGAAATTCAAAACCATGGCGGCGTCACCGCAAACAACTTCAACTTGTTTGGCTCTGATGGCCATGCGGGTGTCACTGGCTTTACACCCGGGCCGACCGATATCGTGCCCGGCGTTGCGGTAGCGCAAATCCTCGGTCCCCTGGCAAATAACGGTGGTCCGACTCAGACCCATGCGCTGGTCTCCAGCAGTCCGGCGATTAATGCGGGCAACCCGGGCGGGTGCGTGGATAGCATGGGCGCGCTCCTTACGACCGACCAACGCGGCTTCCCCCGGCCCTTCAACGGTAGGATTTGTGACATTGGCTCCTATGAGTTACAGGCAGATCCGCTGACCATAGGTGTGACTACGGTCGCCACCGGCGAGGCCGGGGTCTCTTTCACAAGTGACCTGATGATATTCGGAGGTGTCGCGCCGTACCTCGTGTCTATCACTAAGGGCGCGCTACCAGCGGGCTTGAGCCTGGGAAATGACGGGATCATTTCCGGCACTCTTTCTCCAACTGCCAAAAGCGCGAAGATCGCTGTGCGGGTCACCGACGCGCTCAATGGGTCGGTCAGCAAGACTTTCACCATCACCGTTCTCAAGGCTCTGCGTATGGCCGGTAAACCCAAGACAGGCAGACTTGGGAGAGATTACAGTACGTCCTTAAAAATCAAAGGCGGACTTGGGCCCTTTAACTGGTCCATCACCGCCGGCGTGCTGCCGCCGGGTCTGAACTTCAACACCGCAACGGGTGCGATCACGGGCTTACCGACGCAGGCAGGGGAGTTCCCGCTCACGGTGCAAGTGACTGATGCTTTAGGTGGCGTCGACGCGGAGAACCTGACGCTGACGGTTAAATAGACAGGCCGTCGTTTCGTTGCGTAAAGAAGCCGATTCACCGCCGAGTCGCAAGGAACGCGAAGAAAACGAAAGACCTGTCGAGGAGAAGCCATGAACTACTTTGATTTATATTCATCATACCCTGACCATACCATCGCCGCTGCCTGGGACGCACAGCTCGCGGAAGCAACAGCGACGCCGTGGTTCAAAGAAATATTATTGCGACGTAACACGGAAATATTTCCGCGCTTTGCGGTTTGTTACGCTGAGTTGCGCGTTTTGTCACGCAGCGCGCGGCGTGCGTTACAACGTCAGATTGCGCGCTCCAGCGAGCTGGCAACTATCTTTCCAGAGTGGCTGCAAAGCAGAGGAAGGCGCGAACTCCAGTATAATCTAGCTCGTTCGTTGGCCGGAGCCGCGCTGTTGCTTGCGCTGGCGCAGGGAGTCGCGACGGCCGCGACTATCACGGTCACCACAAAAGATTCTCGCGTTAGACCGGACGGTAAGTGCTCGCTAATCGAGGCCGTCGTCAATGCCAATGCCGACGCTGCGCTCTTTTCTGACTGCCCGGCGGGTAGCGGCCCAGACACGATTGTGCTGCCGCCAAAGGCCAACGTTAGAGTCGGCGAAGTTTACGATAGCACTTACGGCCCGACGGGTCTGCCACTGATTACCAGCGCGATCACTATCGAGGGTCACGGAGCGAGAATCCGTCGCCAGGGCGAGACCGCTTTTCGTCTAATCACGGTGAATAAGACCGGCAGCCTGACACTTCAAGACGTGGATGTGAGTAATGGTCTTTCTTTCACAGGTGGAGGGATACTCAATAACGGCACTCTTGCGATCCAACGCAGCACGATCTCCGGCAACTCGGGCCAAGTTGGCGCCGGTGTCTCCAATCGTGGAACCCTCACCATCGAGAACAGCACCATCACAGGTAGCAAATATGGTAGTGGCGTATGGAACGGCGGCTTCGGTTATTCCTACGCTGCGAGCTCTGTGAGCTCGCTTAAACCAGGCGCCTCCTGTTTCTACTACAGTGGCTATTTCGGTTACGGTCCACCTGGTGTCTTCTGCTTTTACGTGTACTCGGGCGCTCTCACCATCACCGACAGCACGATCTCGAAAAATTCGGGTGGCGCCGGCGGTGGGATATTGAATTATTCCGGCACCGTCTCCATTAGCAACAGTACCATCTCGGGCAACAAAGCATCGTCGGGCGGCGCCGCGTTCAACTCGGGCGGTTCGTTCGACTTTTATGGCAAATACTTTTCTCCTGGCCAAGTCAGTATCGTCGACAGCACCATCTCGAAAAACTCGGGCAGCCTGGGAGGGGGCGTGTTTAACCAGGGCGTTTTCACCATCGAGAATAGCGCCATATCGGGTAACAGGGCGACTGACGACGGCGGTGGAATATTCAACTCCGCCGGCTTCAGCGATTACTACGGTCACTATCTTCCCGGCGGCGATCTCAGCCTTGTCGGCAGCACGGTATCGCAGAATCGGGCGAAAGATTCGGGTGGCGGCTTGGTCAACTACGGCTCTCTCACAATGTCCAACAGCGTCATCTCCGGCAACAAGGCCAAAATCGGCGCCGATGTATTTCCGTAAAAAAAGAAAGATCGTGCTTAATCAAGCCAACGAATATGTCACGTGTCCCCTTCCAAGGGAGGAGAAGCGATGAATTATTTTGATCTCAATTCGTCATATCCTGACCACACCATCACCGCAGCCTGGGACTGTCAGATAACAGCAGCACAAGTCCCGTGGCTCAAAGAATTGTTGCTACGGCGTGGCAGTGAACTATTTCCGCGCTTTGCGGTTTGTTACGCAGAGTTGCGCGTTTTGCCGCGCAGCGGGCGGCGTGCGCTGCAACGTCAGATTGCGCGCTCCAGCGAGCTGGCAACTATCTTTCCAGAGTGGCTGCAAAGCAGAGGAAGGCGCGAACTCCAGTATAATCTAGCTCGTTCGTTGGCCGGAGCCGCGCTGTTGCTGGCGCTGGGGCAAGGAGTAGCATCTGCGGCCACGATCACGGTCACGACAAATAAGCCCAACATCATAGCGGATGGTCAGTGTTCGCTGATCGAAGCCATTGTCAATGCGAACAATGACGCTGCGACGTTCCCCGACTGCGCGGCGGGAAGCGGAGCAGACACGATTGTGTTGCCGACCGCTACCCACAAGCTCATAAATGTTAACAACAGCACTTATTATTACGGTTCCACAGGCTTGCCATGGATTACCAGTCCAATCACCATTCAGGGCAACGGCGCTACGATCATTCGCCGTGGAGGAGCCGCATTTCGCCTTGTTGCCGTGGAAAGCTCGGGGAACCTCACGCTTCAAAACGTGACTCTGAAAGGGGGGAATTCAGATTATGGGGGCGGCATACTCAATCACGGCACCCTCACTATCCAAAGCAGTACCCTATCGGGTAACACGGCGTCCTCCGGTGGAGGCATATCGAACTCCGGCTACGGCATCATCACCATCGAAAACAGCACGATCTCCGGTAATACGGCACAGTATGTTGGGGGCGGTGTAGCGAACTACTGCTGCGGCACGCTCAGCATCGAAAACAGCACGATTTCTAAGAATTCGGCCAGCATTTGGGGCGGCGGCGTATTTAGCTTCGGCCCACTCCTCATCGGAAACAGTACCATTTCCGGCAACAACGCCGGTTACGGCGCCGGCGTGGCGAACGGAGGTAGCGCCGCCATCGAAAACAGTACGATATCGAAGAATTCGGCCAACTCTTATGGCTACGGCGGCGGAGTATTTAATTTCTCGTCTTACGGCAATAGCAACCTTACTCTCACCAATAGCACTATCTCGGGCAATAACGCTGACCGGGGTGGAGGCGTATCTAATGTCTCGTTCTTTTATGAGAATCACAGCAGCCTCATTATCAAGAATAGCTTGATCTCGGGTAACAAGGCTAGCCTAGGCGCGGAAATCGACAGCAGCAGTAGCGTCGTCACGGCGGATAACTTCAACTTATTTGGCGCGAACGGTAATGCGGGGGTCACGGGCTTTGTACCTGGGCTCACCGACATCGTACCTGCACGCGGCGTTAAGTTAAAAAACATTGTGGCTTCTTTGAAAAATAACGGTGGTCCGACCCAGACCCATGCGCTTGCGTCCGGCAGCCCGGCGTTAAATGTCGTTCCGTTGACAGATCCGAACTGTACGAGCACAGATCAGCGCGGAGTCGATAGGCCGCAAGGAACCGGCTGCGACATCGGTGCGTTTGAACAAAACGGTCCGTAACTTAGCGAGCTACAACAGCCCGATGATCTTTTTCTTTATTTTGGATCCATTTGAGTGATGAGGTGGCGACGGCGTGAACTTGCGCTAGCTCCGTGCTTGTTCGAATTTCTATTGCGTCGTTTAGCGCGCCGGCAGATACGAAAAATCAAAAACCTGACTGGCGGAGATTTCTTTTTCGATCTTCTCCGTCTGGCGCGCGTCGCGGAGGGTTGCGGCTCAACGCGGCGTCGATGTGCCCGTCCTCGATTTTAATAGTTTCCCCGCTGCTGACAAGTAGGCCGGGGGAGGGCGCGCTCAACGCATGAGGGTGTGCGGATGCGACAGGACTTCCTGGGCGGCGAGTGCCGTGACACCATTACCGAGAGAATAGTGTTCTCGTCCGGAGTGAATTAAATAACCGCGCTTGAGACTCAGCTGCTGCATACATTGCCGGAGACCCGCCGCATCCGCCGCGCTCGGGGCGGAGTGCAATTTGATTTCAATCGGAATCTTTGTCCCTCTCAGATCGATGAGGAGGTCGATTTCATGCCCCTGAGACGTACGCCAGAAATACGGCTGGCTGCTCGGCTCGGCCTGCTGGAAGAGTGAAATCAACTGGTCAATGACGAAACTTTCCCAGCTCATCCCGCGTGCCGGGTGCGTATCGAGCGTTGAAGCTGAATGAATGCCGAGAAAGAAATGCAGCAGTCCGGTGTCGCGGAAATAAAGCTTGGGGCTTTTCACGATCCTTTTGCCGACATTGGCAAAATACGGCGGCAGTTTTCGGATCAAGAACGTTTGGTCCAGAATATCGACGTATCGATTGACGGTATGGTAGCTCACTCCTAGAGAGGCGGCCAGTTGAGACGCGTTCCAGATTCCGCCGTTACAATGAGCCAACATCGTCCATAATTTGCGCATCTGCGGGGCCGAAACATCGATGCCCAGGGCCGGAAGGTCGCGTTCGATGAAGGAGCGCGTATACGACTCCAACCAGTCGTGGTGCGCGCGTTCATCCCGGCTTAGGAATGCGTCTGGAAATCCACCGCGAAACCATAGTGTTTTGATCTCCCGCGCCTGGCGTTGACCTTCAACCTCGTCCCAACGAAACGGCGGCAAATCCAGGAATGCCGTTCGGCCAGCGAGCGATTCCGAAATCTCCTGTACCAACGCGGGGGACGCGGAACCGAGGACCACGAACCGGCCCTTCCGCCTTCGACGCCGGTCAATGATGCCGCGCAGTACGGGAAAACACCCGGGCACGCGCTGAGCCTCATCGAAAATGACTCTGTCTCCGAGTTGGTGCAGCCGCGCTTCGGGATCGGCGGCCAGGGGAGCGCTGTGGGAAGGTCGTTCCAAGTCCAGATAGGTCCACGCCGGCAATACGGCGCGAATGAAGGTTGTCTTGCCGCATTGGCGAGGTCCCAACACCGTGACACACGGGAAGCGCCGCAGCAGCTGACGAAGCAGCGGTTCGTAGCCTCTTTGGATCATGCTTGCATTATAGAAGGAAGACTTCTAATTTGCAAAGAAAAAGGCGTATCATCTCGTGCGTTGCGTCGAAAGTTCCGCTACCGCGCCGGCAGGTACGAAAAATCAAAAACCTGATTGGCGGGGACATCCTTGGTGATGTTTTCCGTCTGGCGCGCGTCGCGGATGGTATCCGCGATCAAAGTGGCGTCGACTCTGCCGTCCACGGTTTCGACCTGCTTGTGTTGTTCGTAGATTTTGGACAGCAGGTCTTCGTCATTGATGCGCAAAGCGCGCTTGAGCGTCGGAAATACTCTCACCTTGTTGTCCTTGGCAAAGGCGCGCGCCCGAGCCAACGCGCGCGTCATCCGCCGCACCTGGTCCGGCGAACGTTCGAGCGTCTCTCCCAGAGTCGCGAGGCCGGTGCTCGGCAGCTTGACGAAGTCCCCCGAGAAACCCAAGTTTTTCAGCCCTTCGCGGTAGGCTAAAAAATTATACGGCGGGTTGAGCAGCGCTGCGGCCACGCTGCCGGTTTTGAGCGCGATGATCAAGGCGCTCTGGCCGGCGATCGTGATGGTCGTGACCTGGTTGAGATCGATTTTCGACTGGGCGAGGATGCGCCGCATGATGATGTCCTGCAATCCACCGCGGGAGGAGATCGCGAGCACTTTGCCCTTCAGATCCGCGATCGTATTGATGCCCGGCGCGCCGACGAGGTCCTGCAACGGCCGGTCGACGAAGAGCATGACCGTGCGCACGTTGATGCCCCGGATCGCGGCGGCGACGGCCGACCCGATGGTTGCCACGTAGTCGATCTCGCCGGCCAAAAGCACTTTGACATTGAGCGACGCGGGCATGACCACCATTTCCGCATTCAGTCCTTCTTGTTGAAAGAAGCCATGTTCCTTGGCGACGAAAAACGGCATGGCCGTGATCGTCACCGA
>CAMLCX010000238.1 GCA_946478635.1 uncultured Pseudomonadota bacterium | reverse complement strand
CGGCTTGCACCGGCACGAGCAGTTGGATTCTCGAAAGCCCGTCCAAGTCCAGGCTTTTTTCGGCCGACTCCATCCGCATCGCCGCCCCGCGCACCTCGTGCTTATCTCGCGCGTACTCCTCATAGCGCATGGAGATGAGTTTCTCCCAGTCACGAAGATGATTGGCTTCCACGCCCAGGGTCGTTAGATTTTCCATATACGCTGCAGAGATCCGTTGGTTAAGACCGGCGAGATAGTTTCGAAATTCCTGGGTGACGCGGAGATCGGGCGCCTCGAGCAGAAGCATGATCAGCACGAGAAACGCGACCACCAGCTCGTTGAAGATCCGGTCCTGCTCCACCTGAGTCAACAGCTCAAGACCGGCCAGTCGACGGAATTCTTTGTCCAGAAAGAGCTCGTACGCCGAAGACGCGGCCGCCTGCGACAAACCCGCGGCGGTTGCCTCAGCCATTTGATCGAGCGATTCAAAATCCGGAGGTTTCTGCATGCTGGAATAGAGTGATTTAGCCTCAAAGGGGCAAAAGGGTCAAAAAGAAAAAGAGAAACCTTTGTCGCCTCCCCACCGGATTCGAAACGCCGCCAATATTTCACTGCCCACTGACAGGTACGGCAACCCATTTCGCCGTGATCCAATCGGGCGGCATTGATAACTAAACAATCCTGCTCTTGCAAGCCCGTCCGTTGTTTCCTCAATTTCAGCTTGCGTGTAGCTTCTCCGGCGCACTCAAACCACAGGTGGCTCTCCATTCTCCGGCTTCGCTGCCGATGAGCGTGAATAATTTCTGGTACTCTTTGACCTCCGCGTTGCCTTCCCAGGGAACGCGCTTGTAAGTGATCAGCGCGTCGCGGTTCAATATCCAGAGCGAGCGATAGTAGAATCCGCCGTGGGGATGTTCTTCCTTGCGGATCAGGCCGTAGCGCCGCGCTATGTCGAGGCTGCCGTCCGAGACGTAGAGGTAGGGAAGCTCCTCGCCGAAGAGCGCGAGAGCATATTGGCGATGTTCTTCGAGAGAATCAGGCGAGATCATGACGAGATCGGCTCCCGCTTTTAGAATCTTCGCATAGTCCTGCTTCAACGAAGCAGCCATGCTGGCAGCTCAGTTCGGGTGATATCGGTAACTATCCTGGGTGGTGAGAATGAGTTTCTCATGCCGCGCCGCCAGTTGATGCAGCGGAAACCTGCCATCCGGTGTTTCGATGAGAAACTCTGGAGCTTTGACTCCGACGCGAGGTGCTTTCGGTTTGGCGATCATATTGATAATCCTCCTCGCTCACCGATTGTGAGGTCAGCTCGTCCGCGGCTCAGGCTCTCGAAGCACAAGTGCGTTTTTTCAGCACTCTACTGGCTTACCTGCCCGCGGAAATGTCGATGGGCACACCGTCCGGATCGGCGAGTTGAAATTGGCCGTGCTTGCATTTGGCCAGCAGCTTGAGCCTGATCTCGCCTTCGGTGCCACCGGGCTTGGGGGAAAGCGCGGGGTTTCTGTTGACCAGAGCCTTCAAATCTTTTTTGAACGCCTCCACGTCTTCAACTTTGAAACCGAGATGATCCATATGCCGCGGTTCGATGCCGGCGCCTTCGTAATCGGTGATCGCCCACGGGGAAACAATCATCGTCACACGCCCGTCGGTTAAATAATGATTGGGATCGTCGGCGGGCTTTTCCAGTTCCTGAAGCTCGTAGACTTCTCGATAAAACTTGGCGAGATTCGCCGGGTTCAACGAGCGCAGGACGAAGTGGCCGATATAACGATCTTGCTTCCATTCGCCTTCGACGTACACTTCCGCCCGATTGGCCATGGTCTGTTGCGATAAATCGAAAACGTAGCCGTCGGGATCATGGGTGCTGATCCCGGCGAAAGGACGATTGGTGGGTCGCTTGATCAGCTGTATGGAAGGATATTTTTCGCGCAACCGCGCGTTGACTTTTTCGACGTCTTCGACTTCCAAGCCAAAATGCTCGAGCCCGGCTTGCCGTCCCAGTTTCTGCGGGATGATGTTCATGCCGATGTAGCCGTCGCCAATGGCCACGGCGCTTTCCGGCCGGGGTGATTTCGAAGTCTTCATGCCGAACAGAGCTTCGTAAAACCGGCTCAACAGAACATAGTTGTCGCTGATGATGGCGAGGTGCTTGATCTTTGCGAACATGTCCAGCTCCTTACTTCTTCGCAGGTTCGTTATAAATTTGATCGATGAAGCCGCTCTTTTCCAGCTCGGCGAGAATACTGTTGTCAATGAAATGGTCGGCGTCCAGTTTGGCCGCGTCGGGGACTTCTTTGCTCATCTGGTCCAGGGCAAATCTCACCGCCCGGCGATCGCCATACGGAATTTTCTTATAGACCGGCCGATAGATCTCGTGGCTTTTTTCCAGGATCTCCCGGTCGTTGATCTTCAAATATTTGGCGAGAACCTTGACCGATAACTCTTTGTCGGTCTTGAAAGCTTTAATGCCCTCGACCCAAGCGCGGAGAAAACCTCTGGCCACGTCCCGATTGCTCGCCAGAAACTTCCTGGAAGTAATCACGCCGTTCACGGGATAATAAATCGGCAGCTTGCTGAGATCGATGACGACGTGATAGCCCAATTTTTCGGCCTGCACCAATTTATCGCCTGAAAGCATCGCCCCATCGATGGCGCCGGTTGTCAACGCGGCGAAGCGGGTCGCCTCACCTCCGGTCTGCAGGATCGTTACGTCCTTCTCCGGATTGAGCTTGTAGTGGCGCAACGCTTCGCGCAGCGCCATGTCGGTAAGCGAACCGTAGCGGCTGACGCCGATTTGTTTATTTTTAAGATCCGCGGGCGTCTTGATCGAGGCTCCAGTGACCACGGTTTCCAAAAGCTGATCGACGCCGCTGGCGATCAAAACCAGGTCGAAGCCTTTCGCCCAGGCTCCAATCGCCGACGGCGGAGCCATATTGGCAATCTTCACGTCGCCCGAGATGATCGCCTGGATAATCGTCGAGCCGCCCGGAATGTACAACAGCTCCGCGCTGACATTGTTTCGCTTGAAGAATCCCGCTTCATAAGCAATCCACAAGGGTCCTGCCGTAGGAGATAGCGAAACGTAAGGCACTCTCAAATTCTGCGCCTCTACACTTGCCCGGGCGGGAAATAGCAGTCCGAAGAAAAGAAGCAATGCCGGCACACGACGGAGAGCGAAATTCATGAGTACCCTTTCGTACCGCCAATTCTCCGCGGACCGTACCAACTGGCTCGTCGACCTGTCAATGGCGCGAGTCGAGCGCGGCGAAACACCGCATTGAGGGCAAATACGATTCACCTCTCGTGCTCCTGCCTCGCCGTCATGCAATAAAACAAATAAACTTTTTTATGGCGTCCTGAGCGATTTGGCGAAGTCGACAATGGCGGACTCCATTGTAAATTTCGGGGTGTAACGCAATTGTTCGTGAGCCAGATGCGTATCGTAGGGGGCGGCCAGGGGCGAGCGCAGGAATGGCGCGTCGAGGCCGCCGTCGCGACTTACGACTAGGTTGGGATTTATCAATTTCTTGACCAATCCGATGATCTCTTCAAAGGTGTAATGCACGCCCATCGAGAAATTCATCGCTCGGTGCACGATCTCGGGCGCCTTGCAGGCGGCGATCAGCGAGCCGGCGGCGTCTTTGACGTAAACGAAATCTTCCCGGTCTTGCCAAAAGGCGCGGCGATTTTCGATCCTCGCCGGCCGGTCTTCGACCGCTGCTTTGACCAGATTCTCGATGGCCATCCCCGTGCTCGTCGAACCGCCGCCGAAAATATGGCAAAAGCGCACCGCGACGAAATCCACGCCGCAGTGGCGCGTGTAGTTGTGACCGATGCCTTCAGCCGCCTGCTTCGTCGCCCCATAAAACGTATCGGCGAAGCTCATGAGTTCTCCGTGAGATACTTGCCCTTGATATTTGGGATCGCGCTTTGCCGCACCGTAAACGGTCGTCGAGCTGGCGTGCACCACGCGTGAAATCTTAAAAAGGCGCGCCGCCTCGAGCAAATTGATGAGGCCCATGACGTTGATGCTTGCCATCAGGGCCGGACGATCAGTTGCCCGCGACACGGAGGTGTTGATGATAAAAGCAGGCTGGACAAGATTTGCCGTTGCCGCAACCTGCACGAAGTCGGTCACATCGCCGGCGTGCGTCCGAATAGAAATGCCCAGCCGGCCAAGTTTTGCCTGCCCAGGCCGCGGATCGATGTCTAACGCTTCAACTTCGTGTCCTTCGCCATGAAGCTGCGCCACGACGTTGACACCTAACATGCCGAGCCCTGCTACCA
This sequence comes from uncultured Pseudomonadota bacterium, assembly GCA_946478635.1. The sequence goes on along the minus strand of CAMLCX010000238.1, from coordinate 3,020 downwards.
AAAATTTCATTTCATCATTTCCTTGCTCGAAGCGTCACTCGCGCATCGGTTCGGTTTTTTTTCGACTGCGCGGCGAACCGAGAGCTTACAACATGCCGCGCCCGCCATCGACGAGGATCGTCTGGCCGGTAATGAAGCTGCTGTCATCCGAAGACAGAAACACCGCAGCGCCGATTAGATCCTGGGGTTGTCCAGGGCGCTTCAGACAGCGCTGCGCCGTGTATTTATCAATGTAGTCCTGGGATTGTCTCCGTTTGACGCGCTCGGTGAGAGTTGACCCCGGCATCAACGTATTGACGTTGATGTTAAAGTCACCGACGAGCCGGGCCAAGGTGCGAGTGAAACCGATGACGGCTGCCTTGGCGGTGACGTAGGGGAGCACGCCGCCGCCGCCAGGCACTCCCACGACCGTGCTGGAGGAGAAATTAATGATCCGGCCCGAGCGCTGATCCCTCATGTGCGGAAACACCGCCTTCGAGCACAAAAAACAACCTCTTAAATCGACGTTAAATGGCTTGCTCCATTCTTCGACGGATAATTCGTGCCACGGTTTGCGTGGAAGCGGCGGATGCGCGGCGTCGTTGATCAGGATATCCACCTTGCCATACGCGGCAATCACCTGCTGCACCATGCTCCGTGTGCTTTCTTCCGAAGAAACGTCGGTCACCGCGGCCATCGCCTCGCCGCCGGCGTCGCGAATTTCCGCTTCGGTCCGCTTGGCCGCCTCTGAGTCGAGCTCGGCGATCACTACTTGCGCTCCTTCGCGCGCCAGGCCACCGGCTATCGCTTTGCCGATCCCGTTCCCCGAGCCGGTCACAATTGCTACTCTTCCGGACAGTCTCATTGGATCCGTTTGCCTCCTCAAAACTTCGGCGCCGATTTCCTCGAACGAAATGAGCGCCGGATGGAAATTTAGTTACTTCAAAATGCCTTCGGATCTTAGTTGGCTTTGAACCTGGCGGAGCAGTGAGAAGTCGCTCATCTGCGCCGCAGGACCGGTCTTCGCGAAAGTGGTCTCGCGCTGCAGTTCGGAAACCAAGCGAAATCCTTGATCGCTCATGCTGCCGTCAGGGGAATAGGCCTCTTTCACCAGCTCATAGGACTCCTCAGCTATGGCTCGGTCGAGCTTAAGGTGGTCCATAACCAGACGAATCGTTTCTTCCCGGTTCTCGCGCACAAAAACCAGCGCTCTCACCGTCGCCCGCAGCATTTTTCTCACGTGTTCCGGATTCTCTTTCAATAATTTCTCCGAGGCGGCAATCCCGGTCGACGGCAATTCCGGTACGTTCTTCACGCTGCCGAGTATCCGAAACCCCTGGTTTCGCGCGACCAGCAACTGCGGCGGCGTCATGGATGTTCCGTCGATGGCTCCCGCTTTCATTTGGGCAAGTCGCGCGAACGCATCGCCGGAACCGATGATTTTGATGTCTTTGTCCGGATCCAAACCGGCCTGTTTCAACACCTCTCTCGCGAGCAGATAAGTGGTGCTGCTGCCGAGAGAGTCCACCGCGAAGATTTTTCCACGGAGTTGATCGATGCTCTGTATGCTCGGTTTAACGACGAAGTATTGGTACGGCCTGTTGACGATGACAGCCACCACTTTGATTGGAACGCCTCTGCCGGCGGCGCTCGATGAGGACACGGTGGCCGACGTATATTGCATGTCGCCGGTCAACACCGCTGCGATGGAAACGTTGCTGCGGGTCTGAATGAATTCGATATAAAAACCCTCGTCGGCCAAAAAGCCTTTCTTGGCGGCCATCAGCAGCGGGATGTTGCCCATGCTGGGACCCGAGTAACCGAGTCTTATTCTTTCGCTCTTCTTTGCGGATCTGTCGATCTGATCCGGCGCTATGTTGACGCTGCGCTCAGCGGCGCCCGCGTGGTTTGAAATAATTCCGGCTAAGCCAACCGCGACGAAACAGATCACGCCTCTTGAAATGATCGAGCGTAGCCCGCTACTCAATTTTCTTCCCTTTCCGGCCTTTGCGCCCCTTCGGCGTCGCTCGGGACATGCTTTGCGGGGGATACTCCGACCTTTAGTTGCGGCTCTGCACATCGTCATGACTAAATAAGACTAAATAACTTAACGTGCTAGGCGCCTGATCGGAGGCTGCCGTAGACGCTCTCGGGGGTAATTAGAATCAGGTTTCGCTTTTCATCCCGCATTTGCCGGGCGAATTCCTCGTCCGCGCCCTTGGGCCCCCGGCCCATGGCAACGTAGAGCTCTTTCAGACGCTTAATGTGCGCCGGCGTATCTTTCCAGGGCTCGATGGACGCAGGGCCCTCGACGGTGACGTAGCGCCGGGTGTCGAGCTTGACGACGGTGACGGTCGCCCGGCCCGTTCGTTGGATGTTCTTCGCCTTGACGGTGTAATCCCGCGACGCGAACCCGACCTTGCCATCCAGCACGGCCGTCGAGACGATGGTTGCCTGGGCGCGCCCCTTCGGCGTGACGCTGATCGCGACACCGGTGTGATTCTCCTGCAACAGCGGCAGTGCTTCCTTCCAGTCCATGCTAGTCGTTCCTCCGAAAGTTGAATTGTTGTCGGCTCAAGTGTGATGAACCTCGCGACGGCTCATTTCGCCGCGAAGCAGTAAATCCGGCCGCCGCCTCCGCGCGGCGCGGTATTGGCGCAGCTTCCATTCTCGTGTGCCGAGTTCCATACGGAGTATGTCCCGGACTGATCAGCGCCAGGCCCCAGTCCATCGGAGTGACCCACCTGCGCCTGTTGGTCTGAAGCGTCGGACGTCCAGTCGTTGCATGTCTTTCCGGCCATGAGCCGACCGTCGGCGGTCGAGCCGGTCAGAATGTCATGCACCGTGGGTTTTGGTGAATCCGGCCAATTGCCAGGAACGCGCTGCCCGCGCTCGTCGACAAACACATCCGCGTCTCCCTTGCGGGCGTGCAGCTCGTCAAGATTCTTCGCGACCACGACGCCTTTGGCATTCGACCAGGGGCCGGTGCCGATGCGACTGCGCGCGTCGGTCGGCTTGTTGCCGTTGTCGGGATCCCGCTC
>CAMLCX010000237.1 GCA_946478635.1 uncultured Pseudomonadota bacterium | reverse complement strand
CGGTCGTCGTCGGCTTTCGAATTCGTTAACGGATTTATCAAACACAACACTAGCGACGTCCCCTCACCCCGGCTCGGTGATTGCAACTCGAGCAATTCGTCGGTTTGTGTATAACGTGCATTCCATTGCGCGAGTACCCGGCAAAGTTTAAACAACATGCCCAGTTTGATTGCTGGCAAGCGAAGACCTGAATATACTCCCTCGAAAATATCGCGCGGCATCGTATGCCGCGATCCGGGGAGGACATCGAGGAATCATGGTTAACACGATTGTTGCTCTGGCCGTGCTGCTCGCGCTTATGGGAAGGCCGAACGTCCACGCGCAAGCGACTGCGCGCGCCGTCGCCAAAAAGGGGTCTATACAGTGCGGCGTCAATACGGGATTGGCCGGTTTTTCCCAGCCGGATAGCAAGGGCGAATGGCGTGGCATCGATATCGATCTTTGTCGCGCGGTTGCGGCGGCGCTATTTGCCGATGCCCGCAAAGTCCGATTTACCCCGCTCAACGCGCAGCAGCGTTTTACGGCGTTACAATCCGGAGAGGTGGAAATACTTTCACGCAACACCAGCTGGACCATCGCCCGCGATGCCGGACTCGGGATAAACTTCGTCGGGATTAATTATTATGACGGCCAAGGATTCATGGTCGCCAAAAAGCTTAATGTTAAGACCGCGACTCAATTGAACGGTGCTACGGTATGCGTGCAACCCGGGACGACCAGTGAGCTCAATCTCGCCGACTACTTCCGCGGCAAAAAGATGAAATTCAAACCGGTAGTGATCGAGAAATTGGAAGAAGTGCTCAACGCCTATTTCGCCGGTCGTTGCGACGTCTTTACCACCGACGTGTCCGGCCTGATCGCGGCACGCGCGTCACGCGCCGCCGATCACGTCGACCACGTGATTTTGCCGGAGGTTATATCCAAGGAACCGCTCGGACCCGCTGTGCGCCATGGCGACGATCAATGGTTTGATCTCGTCAAATGGTCGCTTTTCGCAATGATCGACGCCGAAGAGCTCGGGCTCACTTCGAAGAATATCGATCAGGAGGGGAAAAGCGCCAATCCAGTTGTTCAACGTTTCGCTGGAGCCACCGGCGAATTCGGTGGGATGCTGGGCATAGACAAACGCTGGGCCTACAACATCATCCGGCAGGTGGGCAACTACGGTGAGAGCTTCTAACGTAACCTCGCGCCTCTGGGCGTCCCCCGGGGCATCAACAAACTTTGGAATCAAGGCGGGCTCATGTACGCCCCACCGCTACGCTAAAAGCTGCGGCTGCGCAGTCCACGTACATTCAATGCCCAATTTATTCACTGCTGGCGGAAACCGCAAAATTGGCTTGCTGCTCTCGGCGCGTTTTCGGTCGTTTTTCTATCAAACTGTTCTTGCGGTCCTGGTTGTTTTTGTCGGGTGGTATTTTGTCTCCAACGCCACCCGCAACTTATTGGAGCTGGGTGTTGCCAGCGGCTTCGGCTTTCTCGCGCGCGAGGCAGGCTTCGAGATCGGTGAAACGACGCTGCTCTCCTACAGCGCCATCGACACTTATTCGAGAGCTCTCCTTGTCGGCATTCTTAATACCTTGCACGTCGCCGCGCTGGCGATCGTTTTTTCGACTGTCATCGGCGCCTTCATCGGGTTGGCGCGCCTGTCGAGCAATTGGCTGCTGGCAAGGCTCGCGGCGGCGTATGTGGAAATCATCCGTAACGTGCCGCTGGTCGTTCAGCTGTTTTTCTTATATGCGCTAATCACCGAAAGCCTTCCGGCGCCCGCGGCGGCGCTTCGTCCAATGCCGGGCGTATTCTTTAGCAATCGCGGATTGGCGTTTCCAACCTTCGTCTCGCTACTGCCCATCGCGCTCGAGTATCCACAATTCAGCGGTTTTAACTTTGCCGGCGGCGGTTCGCTCTCGCCCGAGTTCACAACCCTGCTATTCGGACTCTCTCTCTACACGGCTGCGTTTATTGCCGAAATCGTTCGCGCCGGTCTCCTGTCGATTGATCCGGGACAGCTCGAAGCGGGTTATTCACTCGGGCTTAGCTCGAGGCAGGTGACGCGCTTTGTTGTCGTGCCGCAAGCCCTGCGCGTGATCATCCCGCCCATGACCAGCCAGTTTCTGAACTGCACGAAGAATAGCTCGCTCGCGGTGGCGATCGGTTATCCCGATCTCGTCTCCATCGCCAATACGACGATCAATCAGACCGGGCAAGCCATCGAAGGCGTTGTAATCATCATGGCGGTATATCTGACGATCAGCCTGACCGTCGCCGGCTTGATGAACTGGTACAACCGATCGGTTGCGCTGCGGGGAAGCCCGACATGAATCTCAACAAGCGGTCGAAAGGCATCGAGCTTTTGTCTTGGTTGCGCGCTCGGTTGTTTGCAAATGGGTTCAGTTCTCTTGTTACCGTGACCCTCCTTGCGCTCGCCTGGAGGTTTTTTCCGCCGCTTGTCGATTGGGCGCTCATCGAGGCCGTGTGGTCCCCGGAAAAACCGCGCCTCTGTCGGGAACTCATGGGACAAGGCGCTTGCTGGGCATTTGTCGCGGACAAGTACCGATTCATTTTGTTCGGCACCTATCCTGCCGAGTCACACTGGCGGCCCGCTTTGGCAATTTCGATCCTGATCGGACTTTACATTCTCAGCGCGTACCGCCACAGCCGAGGCTCCCGGCTGGTGGTCGCGTGGCTCGCTGGCCTTGTGGCCGTCGGCGGGCTGATGTGGGGCGGCCTACTGGGTTTGAGTTACGTCGAGAACGAGCGCTGGGGCGGGCTCACTTTGACGCTCCTGCTCAGCACCTGCGGACTGGCATTCGCCTTTCCGCTGGCGCTCGTGCTGGCCCTTGCGCGCCGATCGGAATTGCCGATCGTTCGCTGGTCGGCAATTGCCTATATCGAGTTGATCCGCGGCGTGCCGTTGGTTTCGGTCTTGTTCATGGCCTCGGTCATGCTCCCACTGTTTCTCCCGGCCGGAGTGTCCATCGACAAGCTGCTGCGCGCTCAACTCGCCATGATCCTTTTTGCCGCGGCCTATCTCGCCGAGGTGGTGCGCGGCGGCTTGCAGGCCATTCCGCGCCAGCAAGACGAAGCGGCCCGAGCCCTCGGACTCAACTATTGGCAGCGCACACGGTTCGTCATCCTGCCGCAGGCGTTGCGAATTGTGATTCCGCCGTTGGTCAACACCTGCATCGGCTTTTTAAAAGACACTTCCCTTGTCGTGATTATCGGCTTGTTCGATTTTTTGACGACGATCAAGGTTTCGCTCGGAGAACCGGCGTGGACCGGGTTCGGCGTCGAAGCGTATCTGTTCGCCGCCACCGGCTATTTTCTATTCTGCTTCCCGATGTCGCGCTACAGCCAAACTCTGGAACAGCAGCGAGCGCCGGGAAGAGGAACGGATCGAGTTAGGAGAATCGGGGAAGTTAGATAGAAGTGACGTTCATTTTGATCGAAAGTACTGGACTGGCCTTCTTTGTCGCTTTTTCTTGGCAATACCGCGCAGGATCACGATCGCGCACAAAGGCACAAATATGATGATCAACAAAAGTGCAATCGCATCGTGAAACATGACCGTCCTTTTCAGCGTCATATCGAGAAAACGCAACCGCAATGCCACCGCCACTTATCAAACAAATCAACCTCTTAACGGAAACGATACGGGGCGAGGCGATGTCACAATCGTGTTCTGGTTGTCATGGGTGACAAGGCCGTCGGCGACTACGGCCCACCGGCTGAGCGTTGGCCCAGGGAAGCCGTGTGAAAGATTGCTGTATGGTTTTAAAGGTGGGCTGAAAAAATTAGGTTTGTATGCTCCCCAAGCGCTTCAGCGCCGGGAAATATTTGTCGGAGATTGTTCGGAACAGATTTGAACCGCTTGCCGTAAACGCTCTGCGGTTGGATGGTCGACATCGCCTTCATAGCCCTGCTTGGCAAAATCGAGAAAGAGCCGCACCCAATGACCGCAATCCCAACCGAGTCTTCGCCAGTACTCCATTCCTCGGCGGTCCGCAGCCAATTCATCCAAACGACCATAGGGACGAAATGCGATCCGGTCTGATAAGCCGAGATCCCGGCTCGTAATCCGATTGGCAAGCCCCGTCCCATGTTCGCCCTTGCTGTTCTGTGTAAGGAGATCTTTGCCCAGCACGTCATGGGCGATTTCATGGGCTAACGTGTGCCGCAAAAGCCAACGATAGCCGCTGTGTTCATACGCCAGGCGGCTTAGCTCGTAACTGACGAAAATTCTCTGCTTTCCGGTACTCAATCCCAGAATATCCCGGCGCGCGAAATCAGCCAGGCGAAACTGATAGTTTGCCAAACGTTCGGGGCGCTCGGAAACGGCGACAATCTGCAACCCCATCTCGGTCACGTAGCGTTCCAATGTATCGTCCGTGACAGTGGGAACTCCGACAAAAATTGAAGAGCAAGAGCTTAACAGGAGTATGAGAACAAAGGGCGCGAGCCGGACCGTGCTATACATCGATTTTAGAGGTGTCCCATGGCGGTAATGGACGCTTTAACAGCTGCGGGCATGCATTTTCATACTTGGACAAACGAAACTTTTCAAGAGCCGGGATTTGGCTGTACTCTCCGGCTGACACGCCGCTCGTAAAACAGCTTAACCTCGTATAAGAAATACCGAGATGCCAGAAGGAGCTGCCTGATGAGGATTCGCCCAACGATGATATCTCTGCTTTTTTTTCTATTGATCACCTCGCTCAGCGACCCAGTGCAGGCGGCCACCGCTCTCACTAAATTGACGATCACCTCAGGCTCCGCGAGCGAGCGCGACGGAGTGCTTTACGTTGCCCAGGATCAAGGCCTGTTCCGTAAATACGGCCTGGATCTTACGTTCGTGCAGGTTCGTAACGGTCCCGTGGCGATGTCGGCGCTCAGCTCGGGAGAAACCCAGTTTCACTGGGGTTCGGTGTCGGGCGCCAACCTTGGCGCCATCGCAGAAGGCGCCGACCTCGTTTTCGTCGCTGGATTCATCAATCGCCTTTCCGGCATGTTCGTTGCCAATTCTCGGCTTAAAATTCCGTCGGATTTGAAAGGCAAGAGCGTGGGAGTGAACAGCTTGAGCGGCGGCGGTTGGATATTCGCCATGTTGATGCTCGACTACTGGGGCCTCGTCCCGGAACGCGACAAGATCCAGTTCCGTACGCTCGGTGACCAGGCGGTGATGGCGCAGGGCGTGCTCAGTGGCACGGTGGACGCGGCGTTTTTAGGCTACACTTTTGGGAAAATGCTTGAGAGCAAGGGCTTTACCGTGTTGGCCGATAGCGAGAAGCTGCCGATTCCCTATCAAGGCTCGGGATTGATCAGCAGGCGGAGCTTTATGGCCGGCTCTCCGGCAACCGTCGACAATGTGCTGCGGGCTCTGCTCGAAAGTTCCGCTTTCATTCGCCATCCGGAAAACAAGGCGCAGGTGATGAAAAGCCTGGCGAAAGCGCTGCGCTTTCGGAAAGTCGAGGAAGCCGAGGATGGATATCACAGCATGGTCAATCTTTACGAACGCAAAATTTATCCGAGCGTCGACGGCGTGCGCAACGTCATTCGCTTGTTAGGCGCGACCAATGAAAAGATTCGCCGTCTCAAGGCGGAAGATCTCGTCGATGACAGCGCGGTGCGCAGGATGGAAAAAGAAGGTCGGTTTTAGACTGCTCGCGCACGCGTTCGGCCAATCGCTCGGTATTTTAAACAAATATCGAAACGCTAGAGAGCACCTGCGGGAATACGTCCCGCACTAATCTCAGCCTGTTGACCCGCGCTAAACGGCTGCTCGAACAGGCGGCGGTCCTGTTGCCGCGCTCGAAACAAAGTCAGGATAAAATGCATCCGCTCCGGAATGTCAGCCCAATCGGCGGCGCCGCTTGCCAGCCCGCCGCCGCCGTCCGCCTTATAGGCAGTCAACAGGCTTCGCAGTTCAGCAAGCTCAATCGTTTGCAGAGCTGGAGAAAAAAGTTTTTGCCCTCGAGATGTTCGAAGGTCTTTGCCCAAATGAATTTCGCCCTCGGGGAAGCGCAACGTCATAAATAGACGCGTTACGCACTGGCGCCAAATCCGATTTACATCCGCGTTGAGCTCGCTAAATAACGGTCGCGCAGCATTCTCGAAAACATGACGCAATTGTGATCGGACATTTTCAGAGCTTGTGCCGTCAACCATTTCGTTAAGCAAGACGCGCAGGATGGCATCCGATGGTAACTGCAAAGAACCCGCGATGGCAGGTTGGAGTCGAATTTGCTCATGCAAACCGGTTTGCGCATTAGCGAGCAAGATCAGCTCGGCTTTGCGATCCGGTTCACTGACCAACTTCGCTTCATAAAAATGGCCGACAGCGCTGCGGAGCAAACTTTGTCCGCCCTCTTCGGCGGCTCCCGGCCGCAAATTTAGCTCATCCAATAAACGTGCGAGAGAACCTGCGTCGGCGCTCGCATCCCGACTCAATCGCTCGCGCAGGACGGCAAACAAGGGTCCGAGTTCCGCGAACACGGCAAGATTGCCGGCGGTAATATGCCCGCTCACTTCTAGGACAGGCGCTTTCAAGGCTTCGATAATCACCGGCGGGCCGAGCGGGGGGCCGGCGTTGATGTGGCGGATCATCACATTGAGATGATCGAGCTTATCCGCGAGTTGCCGGTCGCTCTGTAAGGCATCGCGAAAAATCGCCACCAGCTCGCCCCGGACGAAACGTCCCGCGGTTTTCGACGCCCAAGCGGCAAAAGTGCACCAGTTGACGTTCGCATCGCCCACCACCGCCGCGAGCGCTCGTGACAGGTCGTGGTAGCATTGCGTGATGCGCAAATTGCGCAGAGCGGGTTGCGCATTCAGCGCGATAACCGCTGCAACTTCCTGCGTCGAGGGCGGGGAAACGGGCATGCTCACGGTTTCGCGTCGGGACGGTTACAAGAGTTAAATCGACCCGCAAGATTCTCCAGGCGACAACCTCGCGACGCCAATCTACTTCAGCAGTTCGCGCAAGCGGTTGACCGTATTCGGGTCAGCTTTGAATAATCCACTGACGATTTTCTCCAATTCTTCACCCGCCACCGGATCGAGCTCGAAGTTTCCCTTTTTTGCTTCAGCAACAAACTCCGGATCTTTCAACGTCGCCTGGAACGCCCTCCGCATGATCTGCACTCGGTCCTTCGGCGTCGCCGGTGGAAACGAGTAGAGGTAGGTGATCGCGCCGACATCATGGAGCGCCAGCTGGATTAACTTTTTGCCCGCATCGGTCTTGGCGAAGCTGATCGCCAGAGGCACGTCGGGCAATTCGGCATGCGCGGCGGCGGTATTCTGCAGCACCACTTT
>CAMLCX010000236.1 GCA_946478635.1 uncultured Pseudomonadota bacterium | reverse complement strand
CCGCTGATGCCGAACTTCTTGCCTTTGAGTTCTTCGAGCTTGTTGATGCCTTTGCGCGCGAAGACGATCTGATCGTAGGTGGTTTCCACGGCAGCCACGAGTACGAGGTTGTATCCTTGCAGGCTCGCCTGCACCACGGTGCCGATGTTGACGATCGGCGGGTCGCCGGCCACCAGCGCTTGCGTGGCCATCTGGCCGCCGCGCAGAAAGATCGGCTCGACTTCCAGGCCGTATTTATCGAACAATTTCATTTCCTTGGCCACCCAGACGTTGGACTGGCGAAAGCTCAAGGATGGATACCCGATGCGGATTTTTTTGAGCGCTTGCGCGTTCGCCGCGCCGCCGCTAAAAATCATCAAAACAACTGCTAAGAGAATTGCGCGGATGCCTGTCATGCGATGCTACCTTCTTTCTGGATTTTAAACAGTCAATTTATTTGCCAAGTCCCTTGAGCGCTTCCTCGATAAACGAGTTATCGACGAAGTCGGCGGCGGTTGGGATTTTCTTGCCCTGATAAATTCCCTCCTTGGCCCGCAGCTCCATGGTCTTGTCGAAAGAAACTTTGCTGACCAAGCCGTCTCTCGGGAACGGCTGAAATTCCTGCACCAAGTATTTGTAATCTTCCTCGGCGCTCTCGCGCGATGATTTGAGAACTTTCATATGAAGAGCGAGCGCTTCTTCTTTGTTCTTTGGATCGTAAAGCCAGCGCGTCGCTTCGATCATCGCTCTTAAATAGCGCACAATCTCGGCGCGGTTCGATTTCATATAGTTGGCGTGGGCGAAGTCCGTGGTGAACAAGATCGGGCCCAAATACTCGTGAAAATTGGCCAGCTTGCGGAAGCCGTCCTTGGCCGCCCGGAAAGTGAACGGCGGGCCCATAAACGAAGCCTGCACCGATCCGCCTTTGAGGGCGGCGTAGCGTTCCGGCGAGGTGCCGACGACGAGCAGTTTGTAGTCGTTCTCTTTGAGTTTGTACGCCTTCTCGAGAACCTCGTGAACCATCAAAGTAGTGCCGCCCGTGAGCGTGCTGACGCCCAGAGTTTTGCCTTTCAACTCGGTGCCGGTTTTGATCTCAGGACGGGCATAGATATCGTAAGGGATCTTTTCCATGTTGGCGGCGACGATTTTCACGTGCGCGCCTTTCTCGGCGGCGCCGATCACATAGTCGGGGTTGATGCGGCCGATGGGAACCGTTTCGCTCAGGACCGCGCGCACCACGTTTGTCGCCCCGCGAATGATGATCACTTCCACCTGGATGCCGTGCTTCTCGAACATTTTCTTTTGTTCAGCGACGTATAGCGGCCAGCTCGAAGACGTGTTGCCACTTTGGGTGAAGCGCATTTTCAGCATGCCGGCGTCGGCTGCCCAAGTCTTCGTTGCCAGGCCCGAGGCGATCACCGTCGCGCCGAGCAGAATCCCCAATCTTGTAAGAATATTCATCATTTGTCCTTTCCCATCGATCGATTTACATTTGCGCGAAGCCGCCCGAGGCGTTCACTTCGGCTTCTATCTGTTTCCATAAAATATTTTCCAATTCAAGAAAACGCGGGTCGGCTCTCATTTCCATGGTCCTTGGACGTTCGAGAGGGACCTGGAATTCAGAGCGAATGGTCCCGGGTCGGTGACTGAAAACGATCACCCGGTCGGAGAGCAGGATCGCTTCGGCGATCATATGGGTGACAAAGATCACCGTTTTTCTGGTCTCCCGCCAAATGCGCAAAAGCTCGAGCTGCATGAAATTGCGGGTCTGAGCATCGAGCGCAGCGAAGGGCTCGTCCATCAGAAGAATGCGTGGGTTTACCGCCAGGGCGCGCGCCAGGTTGACCCGCTGCTGCATGCCGCCCGAAAGCTCATGGGGGTAATGATTCTCAAAGCCGGAGAGGCCGACTAAATCCAAAAATTTCCGCGCAATCTTTTCCGCTTCGGCGGCGTTCGTGCCGCTCCCTTCGAGGCCGAGCAGAACGTTCTTGAGGCTGGTGCGCCAGGGCAATAGCGACGCGCCCTGAAAAACAAAGCCCATCACCAACTCGTGATCGAGCTCGGCGGCCGATTTGCCATCGATAAAAATCTCGCCGCTGGTGCGTGGCATGAGGCCGTTGATGACCCGGAGCAGGGTGGTTTTGCCGCACCCGCTTGGGCCCACGACACTGACGAATTCACCGTCGCGCAAAGACAAACTTACGTCTTTGAAAATTATAAAAGGCTCGTGATCTTTGCGTAGAATCTCCTTGCGTAGGTTACTCAGCTCCAGAACCGGCCCGGCCATTCTTATCCTCCCTGCGATTGTTTTCTCCAGGGTGTCACGTAGATTTCCACCCGCCGGATGATTTCAAAACCCAAAATGCCCAGGACCGCGAATGCGGCGACGCCGACAAACAAAGTCGGGATGTTCAGAGTCTGCCCGGCGAAAAACACCAGATAGCCGAGTCCTTCGGTGGCGCCGAACCACTCGGCGATAGCAACGCTGGTGAGCCCGCGGCCGATGGACAAACGGATGCCCGCAAGTATAAACGGCACGGACGCCGGCAAGAGTATCTTTATGAAAAGCGCCCAGGAGCTTAGACGAAAGGATCGGGCCAGCTCGACGTATTCGCGGTTGACGACGCGCATGCCGTAGAAGGAGTTGATCAGAATCGGAAACAGACAGCCAAGAAAGACGATCGCGACTTTGGCGCCACCGCCGATGCCGAACCAGAGAAGTAAGATCGGCGCGAAAGCGATGCGCGGCGTGCTGTAAAGAGTCGTCATCCACGGATTAACGTAGTCGCGCACCGTGGGATTGAGGGCCATGATGAAGCCGAGAGGCACGCCCGCGACGATCGCCAGGGCAAAACCGTAAAAGAAGATCCACGAGCTGGCAAACAAATGCGGATACAGCTCGCCGGTGACGAACAGCATGTCATAGGCGGTGCGCACAACGACCATGGGCGATACCAGGAACGTCGTATCGTTGACGACATAAACCGCCAGAATATGCCAGAGCGTCAGGCCCCCTAAAATCGACGCCACTTTGAGCGCGTTGGAAACAAGTTTGTCGGTTCGGTCGTTCATTTTTGGAGGGATTTTCACGGCGCGGTTATTCGGCGGACCACTCGGCGCTTTGGCGCCAGGGCGCCATGCGCCGCTCGAAGCGCTTGATCAAATTGAAACTGACCAAACCGATGGCGGCCAGGAGAAAAACCGTGACGAATAGTTTTGGGCTGTCCCAAGTCTCCGAGGAGTCGCGCAGCAGGTAGCCCAGGCCGGCGTTGGACGCCATCAATTCGGCGACAATCACACCGAGAAGGGCGCGTCCGACGCCCAGGCGCATGCCGGTGATGACGTAGGGCAGGGCGCCGGGCAAGCGAATCTTGTAGGTGGTTTCCCAGCCGCTCAGGCGCAACGACTTGGCGAGATCGAGCCACACCGGATCGAGATTTTTGATTCCGGCGGCGGTATTCAAGATAATGGCGACAGCGGTGATTTTGAACACGACGATCACTTTCGACACCATGCCGATGCCGAACCAGATGATGATCAACGGCACGACGGTGATGATCGGAATGGAATAAAGCGTCGCGATCCATGGCTCCATGATCTCGTCAACGCGTTTGTACATGCCCATGACATAGCCGATGACGACCCCGGCGATGCACGCCGTGGAAAAGCCGTAAGCGAATTCGATCAAAGTGGCGGCGAAATGCTTGTTGAGCTGCCCGCTTATCGTGAGCTTCCAGAGCGAGCGCGCGACGCTGCTCGGCGGCGGGATCAGCAGCTCATTTTCAAGCAGCAGACGGGCGAGAATTTCCCAAATCACCAAACCGCCGAATAGGGAGATGCCGCCTCGTAAGAGTTCTTTGCGGGGCAAGTTAATCGGTGCTCCTGGACTATCGGTAGAGCTCGGGATCGGCAGCGGTGACCGTGCCGGTGTGGATTCGCGGAAAGACTGAAATCCCGCCGGGACGGCCCTGTATCATAAAATCGACGGGAATAAAGCCATCGAGCAGAGGAATGGGCATTTGCACGCCGCCGAACGGGCTACGGCTATCGCCGCCGATAGCCAACTGGCTGCCCCACAATCCGGTGGGCAGTCTGCCGGTCAAGCTGAAACGGCTCGCGGAAATACTGCCTTGAATCGGCGGTAACTTGTACTTGCTGCCGGGATCTCGTTCGTTGTCGGTGAGCATTTCCGAATCCAGAACGCGGCGATAATTTGCAGCGGGACCGCCGGCCTCGCGAATCAGAGTAAAAGTCGTGTCGTCGCCCTCTTCGGAGCCGGCGGCGCGCCGCTCGCGTTCGCCCCGGACGATCGAGGTCGGCAGATTTTTTATGCCGCCGACGCTGTCCTTGGCGCGCTGATTGACGTCGGACATGGCGACTTGGAGGTTTTTTTCTCGCACCGCGACGAAAAACCGGTCCGCAACGGGTTTCGGCAGAGGATAACTTTGACTGCGCAACCCTGATGGGGTTTGGTAATAGACCAAAAGCTCATTGTCGCTGAGTAAATTAACGCCGCGGTCGGCAATCTCCATATTGCTTGAATTGCTGTCGAAGAGCGAAGCTTTGAGACCGAGGCCGCGGGGGCCGTACAGTTCGGGGTTTTCGAGCAAAAACTGCTTGCTCATACGCATCCCCTGGTTTTCGTCCCTGGCCAACGCCGCAAGTCTTTTTACCGCTTCGGCCGCCGTGGAACTGTCGGGATTCTGATCGACGGCTTGGGTGAGGTAATATTCGCGCGCGTCGCGTTCCTTGCTCTTGTCGGCGGCGTTGAGAAAGGCTTTCGCGGATTTGTCTTTGAGCGCGTCGATTGTCTCTTTTGGCGAACCCGCCAGTTCATGGTAGTCGATCGCTTTGGCCAACAGGCCGCGCTCTTCGTAGGCCTGAGCGAGAACTTTGTAAATATCCTTGGCGTTTTCCGAGTCGGGATGATTGCGCACATAGGCGACTCCGGCGTCGATCACCGGCTGCGCCGAAACCGGGTTATTGGTCATCACTTGATAAAAGTTATTAGTTACCATCAAAGCGTTGACCATGCCCAATGTTGCCACTGCGCTGGGCCCGCCCGCCGCCAGGGCACCGGCCGCAAAGAGAAGATTTTTTTTCAGAAAATCTTCCCCGAGCAAAACATATTTCACTGATTGCAATTGTCGATCGGTGCGAGCGTCCTGAAACGGCGTAAGCAAATTATATTCGGGGCTTTTCAGTAAGGCCTCGGCGCGCTTTCGGGTTTCCGGGTTTGCCGAAGCCTTGGCCATTTGTTCGAGGGCTTTTTTTGCCGCCTCGCGCCAACCCTTCATTTCCAACGCGACCGCTTCGGCGTCGCGCGCGGCATCGGCCAGGGGTTTGCCCTGATATTTTTTCTCGGTATCGATGGCCACGCGCTGTAGGTGATTGCTATCGCGCAGGCTCAGGGCTTCGAGCAGTCGTTTGACATCCGCCTGCTGTTCGGTGCTGGCGCGTGGCTCCGGTTTCGCGGCGAGCGCTTTCTTACGCGCGTCGGCGAGATCGCCAATCGCCTTTATGGCTTGGCGCCGCGTTTCATCGAAATCCTTCGACTGCGGGTCGATGAACGAGGCCATATCGACGAAGAAGAGCGCTTTTTCCGGATCGCCCTTATCAAGCGCTTCCTTGGCCTTTTCCATCTGCTTGCGGGTCAAGGCCTCCTTCTTCTTTTTATCCAGCGCCTCGATCTGTTTTCTGATCGCCGCGTTGCGCGGGTCGTCGGGGTAGCGCTTCAGGTGATCGAGATCGCGGGCCAGCGCGCGCCGCTCTTCCACGGGCATGTCGCGATCCATCAAGGCGTAGAGCTGCGCGATAGTGGTTTCGGCCGCGGCGCCGATATAATTGCCCGAGGCGACGCCGACCAGGTCGACGGAACTTAGCATGCGGTTGAACATGCCGCCCCAGAAATTCGTCGAGCTTTGGCGCATCAGCCGTTCGGACTGGATCGTATCTTCGTTGTTCACAATCGATTCGAGATATTTTTTGCGTTCCGGCGATGAAGCGTTTTTGATTGCGTTGTTCTGCGCCGCAAGATAGCGCTCGCGATCTTGCAAAGTATTATTGAAGAGATCCTGCGCATGCTCGGCGAGACCGGTGCTCGTGCCGCGTTGTTTTTGCAGCGCGGCATCTTCCTTCTGGAAGAACTGCAGG
Source organism: uncultured Pseudomonadota bacterium (assembly GCA_946478635.1). The sequence continues at coordinate 1,188 of CAMLCX010000236.1, read as the reverse complement.
TGGTCGGTCAATGCGTCCTCGCGATGGGTCAGTGCATCGATCAGCAAGTCGCGCGCGCGCCGGTCGACTTCGTCGGGAAAGAATTTAGGCGGCGTTGTGGAGGACGACTCGAATGGGTTGTAGTCGGCAACCGGATTGAGAATCTTTTCGAGCTGCAATTCTTGAGCGTGAGCTAGCCCAGCGAAAAGCAATGAGGCCGGCAGGAAAATTCCGCTTATCAGCGGGGAGAAAATTTTGGATCTCATCGGTTCAGTCTCGTCATCTTCTCCAGAAAACCGCGCGCCGCTTCGATTTTTCCCTGAGCCTCGAGTTTTTCCACAATGCCATCGACCTGAACCACTTCTGCGTAGAGTTTGAGAGCGGACTTCACAAATTCGTCCAAGACCTTGGAATCATAGGCTAAACCTTCCGGATCGTACTGGGATGCATACTCTTTTGCAAGGACCATGTAAAAGTCGGCGAAATCGATCAGGTGGCGATAAATATTCTTGCTTTGGCCGTGCTTGGTGACGAGTTGGCTGTAACCGACGATGGTCAGTTGATTGCCCTCTTTGAGCCGATACCGATTGGCCTCCACGAAGGCCACTTTGGCGCGATCAATGCGCTCTTCCTCGACCCGCGCAAGAAATTCGTACGGTGTGCCTTTGTGTTTTTGTATGAGCTGGTTCCAGGCGGCGACTTTTTGATCCAGGCCGGCGATGTATTTGAACGGATCGTCGGATGGGATGGAGCGGTCGAAAATCCGCAGGAAGTTATCGAGGATCTCCGCATTTTTGGCTGCTTCAGCGCCGAGACGGCCTTCGCTGTCGCCGACCTTGCGGTACAGCGCCACGGCCTGGTCATATTCCCTGAGACGCTCAAGCGCCGCGGCCTTGTTGAACTGCACGATGTCGGTGAATTGACCGGGATTCTTACTCTGGTAGTCGCCCAGGCGAACCAGTGTGGCTTTCATAATGTTCACGCCGGTGACGTCCTTGGGAATCGAGAAGCGGTAGGTGTCTTCCTTGGCGAGACGCTGGAAGTCCTTGACGATGTCGAGCAGATCCCCGGCCGGTGCATAGCGCGCGTCCGGCGCGGCCACTCGCGACGAACAGCCGGCACAAAGCGCAATGGCAAACGCGGCGATGATTAACGGCTGAATTGTTTTTTGGTCGAAACTCAAAGTCGCTTTCAGGCTAGCGCATCGCC
>CAMLCX010000235.1 GCA_946478635.1 uncultured Pseudomonadota bacterium | reverse complement strand
CTGGGATCTCAAATTCAGGTTGAATTTCTTCCGCCCGGACGCAAGGAACGGGTCCGCATCTTCGGAACGGTCCGCTATCGCGCTCTGTACCTGTACGGCATCGAGTTCCTGAAGGAGACAGATCAAGACCAGGTTAGCCAGACAGACGCAGGCAGACTGGCCAGCCGCCAGGCCCACTCCTAGTGGACTCGTGACTGAACCCGCCGGCCAGTTACCGTAGAGAAATCGCCTGGCTGATTCAACAAGGGGAGAGCCTGGGGTTGTTATCTTCAGGCGCATTGCCGAAGCCAACGAGTGGTCTCGCCAGCATGACCCGGTCGTGCTGAAGGGCAAGTCAGAGTTAGCTGGCTTTGCTTTCCTTCGCCAGCCGGGCCTGCGTGGCGTCGTAGCTCTCGCCGTAGATCGACGGCACTTTGCCGCCCATGGGACGCAGGTACACGGAGAGCTGTCCGCGATGGTGGATGGTGTGGTTCAGCGCCAGCTGTATGAAGCCGACCGCGGGAAGCTGGAACATGCCCCGGAAATCCATCGACCGGGCGAGTTGCTCACCGCTGAGCCCTTCGAGCTTCCGTAAATTCGCGGCAAAGCTCTCATCAAACCAGGCGGCAATGCCGGCGGAGTTTGTGACCGGCTCCGGCCGGGGAATGGGACTGAAATCAAACGCGCCCACAGGTATTCCGCTGAAAAAGCGCTGCTCCGACGCTACGATGTGCCACGCCAGCTCCAGCGCGGTTTTCGAAACCGCGTCGGGACGATAGTCACCTTTGTCGAGTGGAATAGCTTCGATCACCCGCCTCGTGGTCTGGTGTTCATTCTTAAGCGTGGGCAAAGCCATGCCCAGGATGAATTTGGCCTGATCCGGCGTGAGTTGCGAAGAAGACATGGGTTCTTTCCTTTCCGGAGATCTGGATCATTCTAGCCTAGCGCTGGCAAATCGTTGAGCCACGCTCGTGGACTGGCTTGTTGGAGTAATCGCTGATTTCAACAGGTATGAACTCTGGCAATGGAGAATTTCGAGTCTTTACCGCGTCACCGCTGAACGCCCCGTCACATATGGCTTTCCTGTTATCACTGACCCTGCGATCGGCGCACCAGCATGGTAATCGGTGAACATAGCATTAGCTTGACCTCTCAGGTCAGCACGATAATCGTCTTCGACTCAGAGAGCGCCGGCGAGATTTGGCGTTGGCAAGGGAAAGGCGCAGTAAGCCGTTACCGAGCACTCTCAATGGGCAATTGGTCATCGGCGTACAAGTTCTGGATACGCAATTTACGCATCAGTTGTTTCATTCGTGAGGCAAGGAGATGTGCTGCGCCGACAACGCGAATTCAACTGCCACGATTTCGACTAGAGCTTACTCAGCCGCACTCCCATTCACCATCACATCAATCTGTCTCGGCGCAAGCGGTCCCTCTGGTTCCGCCACCATCAGCAACCGTCCGTCGGGTCCAATATCGTAGCTCCGGCTAAAAGTGATTGTGTAGTTAAACAGCCCTTGAAATAACAGCTTGGGCCGCCCGGAGTTCATTCCACCATTCTTCCCTTCCATCGGGACCACGAAAACCTGGCCCCCTAGTCGGTAAAAGAGTTCTTTGCCTGAGTGAGACCAGGCGGGCTCTTCGCCTCCGCCGCTTGAAACTTGGCGTTTCGGCCCTGGGCCCGGAAAAGGCTGCACGTAAATCTGGCTCTGCCCGGCCTCGTCCGAAGTAAATGCGATCCAATGGCCGTCGGGCGAAAATGTTCCTTGCTTTTCCATGAACTTGCTGTTTGCGACGGGGCTCGTTGCTTTCGAATCCAGATCGACTGTCCAGAGATCGGCGCCTTTTTCCAAATTCCAATCCACATACGTCAGGCGTCGTCCGTCTGGGGACCAATCGCACAAGTAATGTTCACTGTTCCCACTCGTCACTTGTAGCGGATCGCCGCCTTCAGCAGATACTACGAAAAGTTGGTGAGGTCCATTCCGGCTGGACTCAAATGCGACTTGTTTCCCATCCGGCGACCACGCAACCGTATGGTCATCTCCGAAAAAAGTAAGGCGCCCGAATGTGTCTCTCGCGGGATCGTAGGTCCAGATGTTCGCAACAATATCGTGCATGACCCATAACGCGATGTGTCGCTTATCTGGGGACAATCGTGGGGCCGAATATGGATCGCGTGCGCTCGAAATAACCTGTCGTTCGCCTGTGCGATTCACCCAGACGAGCGATCTTTGGGGGCCGCTTACTCCGCCCGACACATACGCCAACGTACCGTCGTTGGCGGTCGCGAGATAAGCGACTCCGACGTATAGATTCTTCCAGATTCCTCTTGCGACTTCTTGCGGACGCCCGGTCGCCCGCAAATGCTCCCAGTCGAAGGGTACAGACAGCAGCGACTCGCCTTGAATATACAGAAGGTGTCCGGGAGCGTATCTCGCCGACCAACCGCCTTCCATAATGACGCGCACCTTGCCTGTTTCGAGTGAGAGAAGAGCTATCTTGGACTCGTCCAGGCTCGAGCCTGTACCATTCCAGATCGTAAACAGCACCTCCTTGCTTCCTGGCACAAAATCCGGCAGGAAGTGGAATTCCCCATGGTTCGGCGTAGTCAGTCGCCGTGGGTTCCCTCCTCGCCCGGAAATCGCAAATAAGCCTACGTTGAAGTTCGGAGAGTAGACAATCGTGTCGTCCGGTCCCCAAGTAGCTCCGGGCATTACAGCAACATCACAGAGAGTCTGCGGTTGGCCTCCCTTCACCGCCACTTTCTTGAGCTTCCCATCTGCGGCAAACCCGAGCCATTCCCCGTCTGGTGAAAAAAAAGGCGCGCTTCCGCGTTCAGTTCCAGCGACACTCGTTCCCTCAAGCTGGTCCAACGGCCGAATAAAAATCGATCGCTCGGTGCCATGGTTCACGACATAGGCCAGTTTCGTACCGTTTTTTGATAATCCGACGGATGACCCGACGAACTCTCCAAGAGAGTCGGACGACGGAAGCTCCACAGAGAACTTCACCCGAGATACGTTCTGGTTCGAGGGCACGGATTTTCTGGGCCAGAGGACCGCCGCGAGCAAGCCCGCAATAACCAGCAAACCGCCGATTGCGATAAACCACGGCCGGCGTGGCTTCTTCACGAACTGAGCACTGCTGGTGTCGCTCATGATCGTGATCGCTTCGAGAGCAAACCCCAAGTCGGAGGCTGACTGAAAGCGTTGTTCCGGATTCTTTTCAAGACAGCGGCGCACCATCCTTGACAGGGCTGGCGCCAAAGCCTCAGGCAAAGGTACTGGATCTTCCTTTAGGATCGTGCTCATTGTGTCGGCAAGCGTCTGCCTGTGGAAAGCACGCGTGCCGGAGAGCATCTCGTACATGATCGCGCCAAAGGCAAAAATGTCGGAGCGGCTGTCTGCCGTCTGTCCGCGAATTTGTTCTGGCGACATGTAGCTTGCTGTTCCCATAATCATGCCTGGCTCAGTATCAGCCGCGGTTTGGTCGTCATGGCGCGGCTCGGATCCAATCAGTTTCGCCAGGCCGAAATCCAGGATCTTGATCCGTCCGTCTTTCGTGACGAAAATATTTTCGGGCTTCAGGTCGCGATGCACGATGCCCTTGCCATGTGCAGCAGCAAGCCCCTGCGCAATCTGGATGACGAGGTCGATGGCCTTGCGCTGTGCAACCGGTCCGCGCCGAATCAGTTCGCGCAGTGTCTCGCCCTCAAGAAGCTCTGTCACCAGATAGGGCGCGCCCTCGTAGCTGCCGAATTGAAAAACAGAAAGGATGTTGGGATGATTCAAGGTGGCCGTTGCCTGTGCTTCTTGCTCGAAGCGACGGAGTCGGTCCCGATCGGAGGATAGATAGACGGGCAGGACCTTAATTGCGACATCGCGGCCCAACCGAGGGTCACGGGCTCGATAGACTTCTCCCATTCCCCCTGAGCCGATGAGTGTCCGCACTTCGTACTCGCCCAGTTTGCTGCCTCTGGTCAGCGTGACGGGCGGGATGGCGGAGTGCAGAAAACTGGATCGTACGGCGTCGTTGGACGAGAGCAGCGACTCGAGTTCGTTGCGCATCTCAGCATCATTGGCGCAGATTCGATCGAGAAATGCGGTTCGTTGTCCCGGCGGAATCCCCAGTGCTTCTTCCAGCAAGGTTTTGATTTGCTGCCAACGCTCCGGACTCATGGAGCCGGCGTTCTGCTGAGTTCACGGTGCAGCCACAGCCTGGCTGTGGCCCACTCTCGTTTCACTGTGGCTGGAGAGATTTCTAAAACATCGGCGGTCTCTTCAATCGACAAGCCACCGAAGAATCGCAGCTCAACAATCCGACCTTGCCGCGCGTCCATCTTTGTCAATTCCTCGAGTGCATCATCCAACGACACAACGTCCATACGATTTCCGTGCCCAAGCTGGAAAGCATCCTCCAGGATCAACCGTTGGCCGCCATCACGTTTTGCCGCACGCCGCCTGCGACCGTGCTCCACCAGGATCTGCCTCATCAACTGCGCGGAAATCGCCACGAAGTGGGCACGATTTTCAAATTGCCCGGCATCCTGCTTCTTCAACCGCAGATATGCCTCATGAACCAGGGCTGTACTCTGCAACGTATGACCGAGGCGCTCATTGCGAAGATAGAGGTGAGCGATCTTGCGGAGTTCGTCGTACACAAGCGGCAAAATCGAAGATAAGCCTTCCGATTCTCCCGATGACAACTTCACGAGCAGTTCGCTGACCGGCTGGGAAGTGTTAAGCGGCACCGCTTTTACCCCTGGCGCGCTCCGGGACGAGCGTTGGCGGAAAACCGTATCATTCCTTCGATCCAAAGTCAACATGTTGAAAAGAGGAGGCTTGCGGCTCGTTTCGCTACAGAGCCGCTCTCCCCTAGATTTTTTTTGCTCTAACCTGAGCCAATTCCACAAGAAATCGCACTTTACCAAGTGAGAGGGCATGGCTATGCGCAGCGTCCGGCAAATCGCGGTGGTGAGTTGCACCGTTCTTGTTTTAACGTCCGTCCTCTGGCAGCAATCGATCCCCGAAAGTTCTCAACTCGACGCGAGCCTTGCGGCCGTCCTTCATAAAAACCACTTCACGGGCCGTGTTCAGTATTCCTTGCAACGTCGCCTCGGGCGCAGCCTGAACCTTGAACTTGCCAATTTAGGACGCCTGCTCTGGTTCGACACCATTACGGGCCTGAACAATGACAACACCTGCGGCGGATGTCATTCCCCAACCAACGGCTTCGGTGATACGCAGTCGATTGCGATCGGCATACAAAACAATGGCGTCGTTGGTCCCGATCGTCGCGGCCCTCGCAATATGCGGCGTACCCCGACGGCAGCGAACTCGGCATTTTTCCCGAATCTGATGTGGAATTCTCGCTTCGCCTCTTTATCGGGCAATCCGTTCGATAACTCATCCGGCTTGCGGTTTCCGCAGCCCGAAGGGCTGACGCTCTCCTACTTGCCACATCTGCTCGTAGCCCAGGCTTTCATTCCGCCGACAGAACGTACTGAAGTGGCTGGGTTCGAGTTTTCTGGAGATAACGACGCGATCCGAGCTGAAGTGTTGCGTCGGTTGAATTCGATCTCTGCGTACCGCACACTCTTCGGGCAAGTCTTCCCCGAAGTGCACACTGGCACACCAATTAACTTCGACATGTTTGGGAGGGCTATTGCTGAATTCGAGTTCAGTCTGATCTTCGCGGATGCGCCGCTGGATCGATTCGCCCGGGGCGACAGAAATGCCATGACCGCGCCGCAGAAGCGCGGGGCGTTGCTATTCTTCGGCCGCGCGGGCTGTGTCTCATGTCATTCGGTCGCCGGGCAATCAAGCGAAATGTTCAGCGACTTTAAAGACCACGTCGCGGGCACGCCGCAAATTGCGCCTCGTACTACGAACAACAATTTCGATGGCCCTCAAGCCAACGAAGACTTTGGCCTTGAAGAAGTCACCGGCAATCCGGCAGACCGTTACAAATTCCGCTCATCGCCGCTGCGCAACTTGTCACTGCAGCCCGCCTTCTTCCATAACGGCTCCTTCTCCCGCCTGGAAGATGCACTGCGGTATCACCTTAATCCCAGAGAGCAGACGAAGCTCTATTCTCCAGCGCACCAACATCTCGATGAGGATCTCGTCGGACCAACCGGCCCCATCGAGCCCGTGTTGCAACGCCTTGATCCGCGGCTAAAGCAAGGCACGCCGCTCACTCCCGGGGAGTTCAACGACCTGCTTGCGTTCCTCCGACAAAGTCTGCTCGATTCACGAGCTCTCCCCGAAAACTTGCGTTCCCTGGTGCCGCCGTCGGTTCCCAGCGGCAGGCCAGTGCTGCAGTTCCAATTCAAAAAGATAAAAAGGAGAACACAATGAACAACCGAATGAAATCACTCGCCCTGGCTCTGATCGTATTACTCTTGCCAATCGCGGCGCACGCATCACAATGGGGCTTTGCAATCAACAATCCGACCACAGCAGTAAACCCCGGCACAGGACAGCGGATCCGGACCAATGGCGCGGGTTTGTTCGACGATGTTTCCGGTGCGGTATCGGGAGGTGGGTCGTATTCCATCACGAATGCGATTGGCAAAGTGATCGAGCGCGGCACATGGGCAGCCACTTCCTACGTCGGATTCGTCTCGGAGGGCGGCGACAACAAAGGCATTCGAGGAGGAACGCTTCGTATCCTGATCACCCTAATGCCTGTTCACGGATCAGCGAGAACAGGCCAACAGATGACCATCATCTGTCCATTCGAAGAATCGGAAGGATTCGACGAGTCTGACGATTCCGCCACCGTTGAGAACTTCAGCGTGCCCGCCGGCGGGGTAACCGTCTTCCATTTGATTCAACCTTGAGAGCAAGTCGAGTTATCGTTTCAGCAGAAAACCCTCCTGCTCACTGGAGGGTTATGTTTTTTTCTGGAAGCTTCCAGATTTGCCGGTCTGAACCGAAGATTGGCATCTGAGATGTGCACCGCATTCGCTGCCTGGAAGCCTCTGGGGCTCAGGTGACGTAATGTCGCCATTACACTCACAACCAAGTCATGAGTGTAACCCCTGGTTACAACAACCGGATCATATTGCGGGCAGGGACTATAGACGCATCGTCAGCGCAAGACCAGGTGTGAATACTCCGGATGTTTCCCGAGGTAGTCGAGCACCGACGGGCAAATTACGTCCACCTTCAATCCGTTCTTGAGCGCATACTGGAGCGCGGTCTCCGCCAGAGAAGACGCCAGACCCAGGCCCCGCAATTCGGCGGGGACCTCGGTATGGATCAGTCCGAGCACACTTCCAGTCATGGTGTATTCAAGATAGGCGACTTTTCCGTCACGCTCGATCTCGAAGCGGCCGGTGGTTACCTTCTGCGGCGCCGGTGAGTTGCGGCTGGAAATC
>CAMLCX010000234.1 GCA_946478635.1 uncultured Pseudomonadota bacterium | reverse complement strand
GAGCGTTTCGACGTCGTAAACGAGAGTGTCGAAGTACAGGTTCTTGAGATAGGTGCTTGGCAGCGAAGTGCATTTCGGCATATTCGGCCGGCCCGCGCGCCGGATCGCTTGCTTTCCCGTGACAAATTCGCGGTCGAAGCGGCTCACGTGATACGGGAAAAATCCGCCGCCGTGACACGTGCACATCTTCAAATTGGGAAACCGGTCGAAGACGCCGCTGTAAATCAGCAGTCCGAGTGAAAGCGTCGTGTCGGCTGGGTTGCCGCAGACCAAACGAATGCCAAAGGAGCCCATGAGCTCGGTTCCCGCCGGATTGTCCGGGTGCATGAAGACGAGCACGTCCAACTCTTCCGCTTTAGCCCAGAACGGATCGAAATCTTCACTATCGTAGTACCGGTGATTTACGTTGGTCGCGATGTACGCGCCGCGAAACCCGAGCCGAGTAACCGCGTGCTCCAAAACTTTCGCCGCCCGCGCCGGCTCCTGGATCGGCACAGCCGCCATGGCGGTGAAACGGTCTGGATATTTATCGAGAAATTCCTTGACGCACTCGTTGTAGAGACGACACCAGCTCTCCGCCTGTTCTCCGTTGAGATCATAACCGAGAAGCTGCGTGCTCGGATCGAGAGCCGCCAGCCCGATGTTGCCCCTCTGCATCATATCGAGCCGCGGTTCGACGACGGTCAATCCTTGCAGCAATGGATAACCTGGACCGCCGTTGAAAGAAAACCGAGAGGTTCCGTCTTTGTCCAGTAAAATGTCGATGCCAAGCGCTTTGCCGTGCCGCTTCCCTTCCGCAAGCACCCGCTCCGGCACATAATGGTGATGAATATCGATCGCGCCACTTCGCATCCGATTCTTCTCCATTCCGACACTATTGCCTATTGCCTAATGCCTATTGCCTCTCCTATCAATCAAATCCGCCGCTCTTCTCGAGTTCGACCAAGTAGCGCCGATCGATCAAATCGGCCGGCTTGATCGCTTTTGCGCGCGGATCCTGCGGCGCGATTTCATCGAGAGACGCTTGCAGCGCCGCGTCGGAAATTTCCAGCCGCCGCTCGAGGGCCGGGATTTCGGACTGATACGCCGCATCGAGAATCTTGGTATCGGTGATCCGCAAATATTTGCCGAGGACTTTGTAAACAAATTTTCTATCCGTGTGAATGATTTTCGACGCTTCGGCCATGGCGCGCATGAATCGGCCGATCGCGGGTCCGCGCTTGTTGATCACCGAACGCAGCGTGACCACCTGCGTCGCGCCATAGGGAATGCGCATCTCAGGGCCGTTGATCACATAACGAAATCCTTTGGCGACGGCAGCGGAATCTCCCGGCGCCACCAAACCCGCCGCGTCGAGGCTGCCGCTCAACAGCGCGGCCAGCGTTTCAGGTGCGCCGCCGGTCTGAATCGTTTGGATGTCTTTGGCCGCATCCATGCCCAGACGTTTCAGCGCCTGGATCACGAAATAGTGCGTGTTGCCGCCAAACCGGCCGACACCGACTTTTTTCCCCTTGAGATCTTCAGGCCGCTTGATGTCGGGTTTACCGAGCACGCTGTGAGTGAGAATGTTTTTCATGCCGCCGATAAACACGAGATCGGTGAAGCCTTGAACGTAGGCGCGCACGTTGCCGACCGCGCCGGTGACGCCGATCTCGGCGTCGCCGTTCAATGTCGCGGCGGTCGCCACCGGGGACGACGGAATAAATACCAGGCGAAAATCCAAATCGTATTTTTTAAACAGCCCGGCTTCCTGCGCGATCCACGGCATGGACTGCGACATGACCTGTGCCGAGTGCAAGCCGATGAGCCGGTCCGCCGCCACCCCTCGATCAGGCGATAAACTCAACAATCCAAGGATGAAAGCTGCCAGCGCGAGCGCGCACAGCCCACGGTGAAGATGAATGCGCATAGTGTTTGCTCCTTTGTTGGTTTTTGCAGCTAACGGGAATCTTCAGGCTTCAGCAGCCGCGTAATTCTTTCTGTCAGATCCTTCTTTGAAACCTTGCCGAAGGGCGATAGGGGAAACTCATGGACGATCTCCAGTCGCTCCGGCAGTTTATGCTTGGCGATCTCCTGGTCCAGTAAGAATGGGACGAGCTGTTGTAAATTCAACGACGCGCTGCTGCGCAGGATGACATAAGCGCACATGCGCTCGCCGAGGATCGGATCGGGCATCGGCACGCACGCGACGTTTTGCACGGCGGGATGAGCGAGAATGAGATTTTCGATTTCCTCGGCGCTGATCTTCTCGCCGCCCCGGTTGATGAGGTCCTTCTTGCGCCCCTCGACCATATAATTTCCGGAGGGATGAAGCCGCATCAGATCGCCCGAGCGATAGAACCCGTCCGAGGTAAAGGCTCGCGCATTGTATTCCGGCACGCCGAAGTAACCTCGCAGCGTGTACGGTCCGCGCGCCAGCAGCTCCCCGACTTCGCCCGGCGCGACGACCTTGTCGTCATCGTCCACCAGCCGAACTTCGTCGTCGGGACTGAGCGGCCTGCCGACAGTTTCCATGCGCACATCTTCGGGATCGTCGAAGCGTACGAACATCAGCATACCCTCGGCCATGCCGAAGTTTTCCTGCACGGTGACGCTCGGAATCAATTCTTTGGTCCGGCGCCGCACTTCCGGCTGCAGCCGCTGGCCGCCGCTCTGGATCACGCGCAATGACGACAGATCGAAGTTTGCCATCGACGGGTCGTTGATCAACCGGATGAGGAGCGCGGGCACCACGGCCATGTGGGTTACGCGATGGCGCTCGATCGCGGTAAAAATATCCTCGCTGCGCGTCGAATTCGACAGCACGAACTTGCCGCCATGCAAAAGGTAGCCCTGCAAACCGGGACAGGCGAGCGGCAGGTTGTGCGCCAGCGGCAGGACGTCGAGGAAAATTTCCTGTGCGCCGACGCCGGTGACCTTTGACGCGATTTTGGAATTATAGATGTAATCGTTGTGCGAGCGCGGAATCAGCTTGGGAATCCCCGTGGTGCCGCCGGAAAGTTGAAAGACCGCGGGATCTTCCGGATCGATGTGGATTCTTCCCAGATCGTCCGCCGAGCGCCGGCTTGGCCGCTCGATCAATTCGCGAAGCGAAAGAAATCCCGCTGGCGCGTCACCCAAAATGATGCCCCAGCGCATCGTCTTGTTGGCCTCGCGAATCCTGCCGACCATCTCGCGATAATCGAACTCCCTGGCCCTGTCCAGGGTGACACAGGCCGCGGCTCCCGAGAGCTCGGCGAACTGGCTCATCTCGCGATACCGGTGCGACGGCAGCGCCATAATCGGGACGCAGCCGATTTTTTGCAGCGCGAAGTACAGGTAAGCGAATTCGACGACATTGGCCAGCTGCACGACCACGCGGTCAAGCGGCTGAAGGCCCTCGTCGAGCAGGTTTAGCGCCAAACGGGTCGCCCGCTCATTGAGCTGCGTGTAAGTAACCGATTGTGCGCCGTCGATGATCGCGACCCGCTCGGCGTAGCGGTCGAAGCATTGATCGAAAGTATCGCGCAGCGAGCGATCCTCCCAATAGCCCCTGGCGCGGTAGCGCGCGGCAAACTCTGGAGGGAACCGAACGACGCCGTCTAACATGCTAAACCCTCGCTGCGCTCGGCTTGTTCAAACCGTTCAATACGTTCAAAAAGTTCAAACCCCCATCTCTTGTCCTCCCCCGCGACGCGGGGGAGGATGAAGGAGGGGGCTTGAACGGCTTGAACGACTTGAACTTCTTGAACGTGCTCATCCGATTTATGTCGTGCTCGAAAATCCACCGTCGACGATGATGATCTCGCCGGTTACGAAGCGATTGTGCAAAATCAGGCTTAGCATGCTGTCGGCCACGTCGTCCTCGGTGCAGCAGCGCTTGAGCGGCGTGTATTTCGCCCGCCGCGCCATCAACCCATCGTAGTTTTCCGCCAGTGTGCGCTTCATCCACTCGCCTTCGATCCATCCGGGCGCGACCGCATTCACGCGGATTTTCGGGCCGAGGGCGTTGGCGAGGGTCTTGGTCAAGTTGGCCACCGCCGCCTTGCTCGCGGCGTACGGCAACGGCTGCGCGCTCGGGCGCAGGCCGGCGATGCTGCACGTGTTGACGATGCAGCCGTTGGGCGATTGCTTGAGCAACGGCGCAGCGGCGCGAGAAACGAGAAACACCCCGAGCACGTTGACCGAAAACACGCGATTCCAGGCATCGACCGTCATTTCTTCGAAATTCGCCGGTGCAATATCTACCGTCGTGCCCGCATTGTTGACCAGCACGTCGAGGCGCCCGAATTCCTTTTCCACCGCCGCCATCATCGCCCGCACCGCGGCGTCATCGCTCACATCGCACCGTTGCAGCAACGTCTTGGCGCCCACCGCTTCGGCCTGTTGAGCGGTGACTTTAGCGGCGTCCTCACTTCGGCTGTAATTGACAGCCACGTTGTAGCCGTTCTTGGCCAGTGCGACCGCAGCGCTGCGGCCGATACCCGTGGCGGCGCCGGTCACAAGCGCGACAGGTTTCTCGCTATTCATTGTGCACCTTCATTCAATGATGGAATTTTTGAGCAGTGCTACGGCAGGTTCAGCAGCTTCGACGCATTGCCGCGCTCAATCTTCGCTCGGTCGCTTTCCGACAGGCCGACCTTGTCCAATTGCGGAATCGTGTAGCCCAAGCCTATTTCCGGCGGAGAAATGGGATAATCGCCGCCGAGAACGATGCGGTCAGCGCTCATGCAGTCGAGGGCGCAACGAATCGCCGAGGCGTCCGCCGTATGCGTGTCGACGTAAAATGCCTGGCAGTATTCGACGACGCGCCGTTGGAGATATTCTGGCAGCGGCTTTTTTTCCTGTTCGTAAACGCGCCGCTCGAAGAAAAACTGTTGATCGAATCGTCCCATGGTAAACGGCAGGAAGCCGCCGAGCTGGCAGAAAACGAACTTTACTCCCCACCAGCGATCGAACACGTTGGCGGTGATCATCTTGATCAAGCAGAGCATGTCGTCAAGCAGAAAACCGACACCGCTGTTGAGATAACGATTGTGAAGCCCAAGCGCCTGCTGCCATGCCGCCGGCACCTGCCCGGGATGGACCCAGAGCGGCATGTTCCACGCCTTCGCTCGTTCGAAGATCGGCTCGTACACCGGATCGTCGAGGGCGCGGCCGTCGAGGTTGGTCGAGAGCGAAATGCCGAAGAGACCCAGCTTGTCGACGGCCCGATCCAGCTCTTTCAATGCCGCGTCGCCGCCCATCGGGTCCACGGCCGCCGCCGGAATGAAGCGATGGGGCGCGATGCGCGCCGCTTCGGCGATATAGTCGTTGACCATTTTGATGACTTCGTCCATCGGCAGTTTGCGCGCCCGCGCCGCCGGAACTAGCAGGTTGCCGTAATTGATCACTTCTTTTTCGACGCCGAATCGATCCATCAACGTGAGATGCTTCTCCAGCGAGCTGAAGCCTTCATCGGCATAAAGGCTGCGCCCGAGATAGCTCCCGGCGGCAAATTCACGGAGCGCATCCAAGATGTTCGGCGGCAGACAGTGGGCATGACAGTCGATCAAGTTCATATCAGCTCCGGGTTTCACTCATGTGTGCAGGCGAGAAAAACTAACACCGCGCCGTCGGATCTGTCAATCAAACCGTGAAACTCCTTTACCTAACGGTTTGCGATTTCGATCCGCCTGATTGTTATTCCCAACTCAGCGATTGCAGGTCGAAACGCTTTGAATATTTTGCTTTTGTGCAAGCGGGTTGCTACCTGTTCTATTTATTTGTGCACCACCGGCGCCTCTCCCCCTCTTTGACAAAGACGGGATAGGGGAGATTTTCCGATTCGCCGCTGCCTTAGTAAGGTCAACAAATCCCCCTCAGTCCCCCTTTTTCAAAGGGGGAAGTAGCGCATTCTTCGGGCGAGCGATTACGTCAACGTGAACCCGCTACAAAAATTGGGCGAGAATCATAACTAGCACCGCCCCGGCTATCATGCCGGTCACAGCGCTTTTGGTTTTGTAGGCGACTAAAATCGCCAAAGCCAAAGCGACTGCGCGGGGCGGCGCCGCCGCAGTTTCGATACGCCCGCCCGCCATGAATAGCGTCACCGAGATAATGCTGCAGATAAATCCATAGGAGAGATAGCGCAACCAACGATCCCACGCCTCGGGAAATCTCTCTCCCACGAAAAAGAGCTGCGGCAGCGCGCGCACCGCGAAGGCCATGAGTCCGATGAAAAAGATTATCTGGAGCCGCGTAATTTCCATTCTTCGATTCCCCAACCCAGCGTGGCAACGACGATCGCCGTAACCAGCCAACCCCAACCCGGACTCACGACTGCTCCAGGAAGCGCGGCAACGACGCTGGCGAAACAAATGAGCGGCATCGCCCAGCCTTTCATCTCCACGACCAGCAACCCGGCAAAGTAGCCCGGCAAAATAAATTTGAGCGCTTCCTCGAATCCGGGCGGGAAGCCTAACGCCGCCACGAATCCGCCGGCGGTACCCGCTACCCAGACCAGAAAGCTCGTCACGCCGACGCCGAGGAAGAAAGCGAGATTGCCATAACCGTCCGGCGCTTGCGGGCCGGTGGGCTCGGCGGCAATCGAACCACGTTCCTTTTGGTACTGCATGTATGGCACGATAAAACTACTGGCGCTGATGACGTGAGCTGCCAATAACAGCTGCGACCGTTTTACGCCGCGGAAAAACGGCGCCAGCGCCGTGCTCATCGGCAAAAATCGCAGGTTCATGAGAAAACCGGCGATCAAAACTTGCAGCGCGGATTTTCCTTCGGCGAGGGGCCCGAGCACGGCGAACTGCGCCGGACCGGAGTAGACCCATGCCGACATGAGCACGACTTCCGCGAGGGAAAGGCCGTGATCCTGCGCGGCAATTCCCCAGGCGACAGAAGACGGCACAAATGCGATCCAGATCGGAATCGCCGCTTTCATCCCCTGGCGAAAACGGGCCGCAAAAGACATCGGTATCGATTAACGGAGGGAAAAGAAAAGATCAACGGAGAAACATAAAGAACACACTCTCACCGTCGAGTAGAGAGGAGGCGCACCACATGAACCCAAACAGGAACAGGCGGGTTTCCTCCTCCCTCTCTAAAATTCCGTACGGCGGGTTTTCCCCAGTACGGCTTCAAACTGAAATTCAACCACGACCTTCATCCACCCTGCCGAGCTTAAGCGCCAGACCCGCATTCACTCAGTCAAGATCGATTGATACGAGGCTAAAGTCCCTGTCTCCAAAGAGAGCCTTTCCCCGTAGCGGGACTTTCGTCCAAGCGGAACTCCCTTTCTCTTACAGGAACCATCCAGTCCAGAGTTCCTTGGCTCCCCTGCGGGTCTGTGCCCTACGGTCTAGTATGGGCTGGAAACGAGAAGGTCCCTAATTT
>CAMLCX010000233.1 GCA_946478635.1 uncultured Pseudomonadota bacterium | reverse complement strand
CGCGAAATGAAAACGAATTGCTGACCCGTGTCGGCTCTCGAACTCCCATGGGAGAGTTGATGCGCCGCTACTGGCTCCCCGCGCTCTTGAGCGAGGAGATTCCGGAGCCTGATTGTCCGCCGGTTAGGGTGCGTCTGCTGGGGGAAGACCTGGTCGCGTTCCGAGATTCGAAGAACGGAGTGGGCCTGCTTGGCGAACATTGCCTGCATCGCGGCACTTCGTTGTTCTTCGGGCGCAATGAACAGTGCGGCCTGACCTGCATCTATCACGGCTGGAAATACGACGTGAACGGCAATGTCCTGGAGACGCCGGCCGAGCCGGTCGGCAGCGACTTCAAAAAGAAGCTGCGGCACACCGCGTATCCGTGCGCAGAGGCTGCCGGAATCGTTTTCGCCTATATGGGGTCGCCTGAGCGACAGCCCCTGTTACCGCGCTACGAATGGTCGAACCTCGACGCAGCGCAAGTGTGTCCGGTCAAGTCGTACCTCGAGTGCAATTTTCTCCAGGGCATCGAGGGGGATTTCGATTCCTCGCACACTTCATTTCTGCACAATAACAATCTCGCAAACGGCGAGCGCTTGAAGCGTGACGGCGCGCCGGCGCTGGAAGCCGAAGAAACGACGTACGGAATGAGAGCGATCTCCATCAGAAAGCTGGGCGCCGAGGGGATCTATGTCCGGACCAGTCCCTACATCATGCCGTCGTTCAGCATCGTCCCCGGCCCGCCGACGGAAAAGTTCGACGCAGATGATATTCGCGGCTTTCGTTTTTGGGTGCCGATCGACGACCACACGACTTGGCTTTACATCCTCAATATGCGCAAAAAACCATTTGCCGACGCTGAGCGAGCCATGTTGCGAAGCTGGACTACTGCGGATTTCCGGCGCGTGCGAAATGGCGCAAACAATTATTTGCAGGATCGCGAGCAACAGAGAACCACGAGCTTTACGGGAATTGCCGCGGTGAATCCGGCCGAGCAGGACGGTTGCGCAACGGAGAGCATGGGCGCGGTGTGCGACCGCACAAAAGAGCATCTCGGCTACAGCGACAAGACGATCATCGCGCTGCGCCAAATGCTCCTGCGCGCCGTCAGTGACGTCGCCGAAGGCAAAGACCCGCCGCATGTGATTTACGATGGGCGCGGTACTGATTTTTCTCGATTGCGCGCGATCAAAGGAGTTTTGCCCGCGGCTGCGGATTGGCACAAAGTATTCGAAGGAATGGGGCCCAATGACGGATGAGCGGCATAGCTGGTTCAAACCGTTCAAATCGTTCAAGCCGTTCAAATGGTTCGGACCCCTCAGGTTCAAGACAAACGGCTCGCGGATCAGGATCATGCAAAAAAAGCGTCCGCTTCCGGTCGCTAGGTTTACGCTTTTGGTCCTGGTCATTTGCAGCGCCTCTCCATTGTTTGCCCAGCCACTGCGTAAAGCCGTGGCCATGGTGGGGGCGCGCAGCGGCGCCTCATGGCCGTTATGGATCGCCAAGGACGCGCGGCTTTACGCCAAGTACGGTCTAGACGTCGAATTAGTTTACGCGGTTCATCCCGGACCCATCGCCGCGATCATCAGCGGCCATGCGGCCATGACTTCGGCGGGCAGCGATCCGGCGCTGCTGGCCGCGTCGAAGGATCCCTCGCTGGTCGTGCTCGGCGGCTTCATGAACAAAGGCTCGTTCGCGATGATCGGCTCGAAGACCGCGAAGGACATGAAACAGCTGCCGGGAAAGAAGATCGGTGTCGGCCGAGTCGGCGATCCGCCCTATCACATGGCGGTGAGCTTGCTGCGAAAATATGGCATGAACCCGCGAGACGTGCAGTGGGTGTCCATCGGCGTCGATGCCGCGGCTCGGGCCGCTGCTTTACAGACCGGGCAGGTCGATGCCGCGTTGATCACGGCGCCGGCTTATTTTCGCCTGCAGAGCGCCGGCCTGCCGGTGCTCGCTGTTTTGCTGGACCACGAGGATATCTATGTTTCCACGTATTATCTTTTCCGGCGCGACGCGTTGACGAAGGAGCGGCCGATGGCGACCGCCTTTGTGAAAGCCCACGCGGAAGCGATCAAGCGTTTTTATGACGACAAAACTTTTGCGACAGAGATCATCATCAAATACGGCGGCGCGCGCAGTGCAGAGGACGCCAATCGTGTCTACGAACTGTTTAGCAAAGCCCGGGTATTGGAGCCAATTCCCTACGCCCTCAAAGGTTCTGTCGAGGCCGTCGTCGAGCGTCAAGGGGCAGAGCTGAAAGGGGCCGATCTGGCCAAGATGATCGACAATAGTCTGGTGGATCAACTCGTGCGGGAAAAATATTTCGAAAGCGTTTTCGGCGCCTCGATCCGTGACGAGCAGCAGCGCAAACAGGCGCAGGCGTTTGGACGGTAGCGCCGGCGGCATTGAATCTCAGGTATGAATCCGGCTATTTTTTTTGCAGCGATTTGAAAAAGCCCTGCTTATCCAGCTCCCGAAGCACGTCTTCATTGATAAACTCCGGCGCTTTCCTTCCTTTTGCATCGGCCCGGCTGCCCGCTAAATCATCGACGACCACCTGGACGCCGGAAAGCTCGCTGTAGGGCGGGTAGGAAATGCGCGGCGCGTAACTTTTGTAGGCGCTTTCAAGAAGAGCCTTGTCCTGAGTGCGCATCCATTTCGCCAGGCTTTTCTTGCCCAGAACCGGATCGTTCTTAAAGACGTAAATCGCTTCACCGAGACCTTGTAGAAAGCCGCGCACCAGGTTGCGTTTCGACGCTTGAAAACTCCGGGTCGTCATCACGCTCACCGTCGGGAAGGAATCTTCCAAGTCGCCGAGGTCGAGCAATACGGACAGGCCGGCCGCCCTGGCTCGGTCGACGAAGGCGCCGGTCAGCACGGTGGCATCGACGAGGCCGTTTTGCAGCGCCGTGAAGCGATCGCGGCTGCCGCCGCTGCGCACAAGAGTGACGCTGCGCTCGTCCATTCCCCAGTGCCGAAGCGCCGTGGCAACAACAATTTGATTTAGCCCGACGACGGAAAGAACTCCGACTTTTTTACCGCGCAGATCCTGCGGCGAGCGGATGCCAGGCCGGGCGACGACGCTGTAGGTGTGTTTATTGAAATAGGTGCCGATAATAAAAATATCCGCTCCCGAGAGATTGGCCGCGATATGCGGCTGGGGAGAAACCACGTCGAATTGAATTTCGCCGCCGGTGAGCGCGTGGGTCGATTCCGCTCCGCCGCGAAATAATATCGGCTCCAGATGGAGACCGTATTTTTGGAACAAGCCAAGATCGACGGCGAGCCAAAGCGGCACTTGATAACCCGAGATGCCGCTGTAACCGGCGCTCACGCGCTCTTGAGCGGAAAGTGAACCTGTGGCAATGAGAAGCGCGAGCGCCGCTGTGAAAAAAACTCGTGGCAGCAAGGGATTGATCACAAGATATCCTCCCGTTTTTGAAACAATTCGTCAGCTGTAACGCTCCGGCAGTTGGGTAAGAAAGCGCGGCCGGCGGATCGTTTCGGCGCATCTTGCATTCAAGCGTTGCGCGGATCCGTTGTGAATGAATTGCGCCGCCAGCATTCGCGCGCAGTCCGAAGTGTAGCTGTGCGGCGTGTTTCGCAGCACGATCTGGCGGCTGTTCGGCAAATCCTGCGTTATTGCCCTGGCAAACTCCGGCGGCGTAGCCGGGTCCACATCACCGGAGAGCAGCAGAACCGGCACCGCGGATTTCACCGGGAGAAAGAAGTGCCCGGGAATGTCGCCGCCCGGCCATGCAGCGCACGCCCGTTGATGCCGCGCGGTGCGGTAATCGCCAAGAAAAGTGCCGGAGGCATTTCGAATGATTTCCGCCGATTCAATGAACGGAACCGACTCCGAGCAAGTGATGCTTAGGTAGGTCCCCATGGCCAGCGAATAAGCGGGCGCTGGAAACGGCGTTGCGAGGACCTTACCGAACGGCAGCCAATCGTTTTGCGCCGCTCGATGAACCAGCAACGGAATCAAGCGGGCGGAGGCGGGATCGTAGAGCATCAAGCGCAGTCTTTCGGTGAAAACGCCGAGTGAGAGCGCGACGGTCTCCTTTGCCTTCGTTACCGGATGGATCATTTCAATGGACAGGGGACCGGAAGCGAACGCGCGTAGCGCCGAGTCGAGATCGCTTTTAAGCCCGGGAAATGCCGCATGACAACTGCTATCCGCGGCGCAATCCTCGATCAGCCTTTCCATGCCCTGCTGGGCTCCCCTGGCGAAATGGAGCGGCAGTTTGGCCGCCGGCGTTGCGACCCCAGCGAGCGCCGCCGAGCGCACCTTGTCGGGGTGACGACGGAGATACTCGAGCGCGGACAGAGTTCCATAGGAAATTCCGTACAGGTTGATTCTGTCGTAGCCAAGCGCCTGGCGAACTTCCTCCATGTCTGCCATCGCAATAGAGGTCGTGTAGAGTTTGAGGTCGGCGTCCTTTTCCAGCCGCTCGCGACAGGAGCGGATCATTTCAGTATCGAAAATGTCGCGGAAACTCGTCTGCAGTGAACTGCGATCGCCGGCCGGCGCGCATCGCAGCGGCTTCGAACCTCCCGTGCCGCGCTGGTCGATATAGACCAGGTCACGATCGTGGCGTAACTCGCGCATCAATGCATCTTCGCCGGCCAGCGCGATGGTGGCGGCGCCTTGGCCGGGGCCGCCGGCGAGAAAGAATACCGGATCGGGCGCCGGGTTCGGAGCGAGCGCCGGAACCACGACGATGTTCAAACCGATCATGCGTCCGGCGCGCGCAGCACGATTTTCGTAGACAAAAAGCTTGCCGCAAAGAAGGTCGCTCTTATGATTTGAAGCGCGGCAAGGCTGAAGATCGACGCGGGATTGCGCTCTTGGCGTGGGAGTTGTCGGCAAGGCAGCAGCACAGGAAAGATTCAAGGCGACCACCAAGCCGAGAAACAATATTTGTCTCATTGACGAAAAAAACTTCCAGCCCGGATGGCGCCTATTCCGCAAGC
Source organism: uncultured Pseudomonadota bacterium (assembly GCA_946478635.1). The sequence continues at coordinate 2,459 of CAMLCX010000233.1, read as the reverse complement.
GGCCAACCCAGCCACTCCGCGAGGCCCTTGCCCATGATCCACTCTTTGTCTTGAGCAGAGAGAAAATCGAGTTCTTCGGTGAACAACGTGACCGCCTGGCGGTAGGAGCAGGGAAGCTGGGAGAGATCGGTGCCCCAAAAAATACGCTGCGGGCCGAAGGTGTCGACGACGCGGCGAATCTGCGGATGCAAGGTCGGGTAGGGATAATTCTCGGCGACGTAGCAGGGCAGGCAAGACGCTTTCACGGCAACATTCTTAAATCGCGCAAATCGCAGCAGCACATCGACGCCGGGTCCGAGGTCCTTGCCTTTCCATTGGACGTTGAGTCCCATGTGGTCGACGATGACACGGAGATTCGGGTGCCGCGCCGCAATCTCGCCGATTTTGCCGACCGCGAAGGGCGCAAAAATCATGACCGGAATAGCGTGTCGCTCGCATTCGGCCCAGAACCAGTCCGCGGTGCCGTCATCGAGAAACGAATGTGTGCCGCTGTGGCGAAAACTGATGCGAAAGCCCAACATGCCGGGTTGATCAAGCCAGGTCGCGAGCTTGTCTTTGCTCGCGGGATCGTTGAGCGGCACTTTCCCCATGACGGCGAAACGATCCGGATGTTTCTGCGCGGCTTCCAGCGCATAATCGTTTCGATAACCTTCCCAAGAGGGCGGCACCAGGATCGCGCGATCGACTGCGGCGGCCGACATTTCGCGCAGAAGATCTTCGTAACGCAGCGGTGTCGGACGGTGCGGCCTGGAGGCGTCTTCTTTGACGTAACGCCGCTGCGGTGTTTCCCGCGGCCAGACATGAACTTGCGCATCGATGATCGTCATCATTCAACGTTTCCTAGCGGGAGTAATTGATAAAAAAGAATGAAACTACTTGGCGCCAGTCACCTGGCGCACAAACCGGTCATCGAAAAACTGCGCCGGTTTTGCGGTTTTTGCTTCCGGGATGGTCTCGGACAAGAAATCGAGCATGCCTTGCAGGCCCGGTTCCGAGGTAACCATTTCTCGGCGAAATCCTGCTTTCTTGTAAAATTCGTAGGTGCGGTCGAGAACCTCCTGATCATTTTCTCTCGTGTATTTCCCGATCACTTTCATGGCAAACGGCTTGTCGGAATAATAGCGATCAATTCCCTGGCGGACCGCGCGTAACAGAGGGGTGAGGCGGCTCGCGAGTTCATCGATGCGGCTGCGTCGGACAACCAGCCCGACGTTCTGATACGGGACGTCCAGCAGGCTCACCATCGAATGAAAACCCGAGCGCTCCATTTGAAAACTGGCGGGCGGTGAGCCGACGCCGCCAACGATCTGTCCCGCATAGAACGCGGCGACGATCTGCGGGCTGCTGCCGAGCGGGCGCAGCTGAACATCCTTAGGGGTCAGCCCCATCTTTTTTAAAGCAACCAGCGTCCCGTAGGCCACGGGGGTGGCTGGACGGTCGGTGCCGATAATTTTACCTTTCAGTTGTTCGGCGCTTTTGATTTCCGGTCGGGCGTAAAAATCCCAAATCATCGTGTTGAGGAGACCTGCGACAAAAACAACGTCGACGCCGCGTACCGAAGCGGTGATCACCGGCGCGGCGGAAACTTGCACGACATCGAGCTCATTGGCGATCAAGGCCGGAATGGCGGAGCTCGACGGCATGGAGATCACTTCGGTATCCAAGCGTTCTTTGAGCAAGGCGCCGCTTTCCTTCGCCATCCAGACCGATGCCATGGTCGCTGATGTGCTCAGATAGGCGACTCGTAAAGGGCGCGCGAAGCGACCGCTTGTTTGCGCCAGCAGCGGCGTGACATGGGCGCAAGTAAATGCGACGAGTAACGTCATCAGAGATCGTGTCGTCGAGTGCAAATGTATCAACGTCAATCGGCTCAGCATGCGCTCATTCCTCTCGCAGTTAATTATTCGTCCGGTAAGTCGCTTTACGTAAAGTAGGGCATGCAGGCGACAACCGTCAAGGGCTACCCTGATGCGCCGCCGAAGCGGGAACGGCGCGATGCCAGTGTCTTACAAGCGACAAAGCGACCCAGGTTGGTTTGCCAGAGTGATGTGTGGCGCCACATCAATAGATGTTTCAGGGTCGAACATATCTGTTCATTTACGAGCGTAGAATACCTGAATAAAAAGCATTTAAGTGTGCGTTTTGACGCCGTTTTGGCACTTCGGTGCAATAGGCACAGCCTTTGCTCTACTCCGCTGATACAGCGGGCTAGTTCAGCCAGGAAAGGGCGAGAGAGTACACGGCGAAGTAAACGAAATTGGCAGCTTGAACGTCTATCAGAGCGATGCCGCGAGGTGATAAAACAGGAGGTACGTTATGAAAGATTTGTCGAGCACGCTGGTGGCGCTGGCGTTTGTGTTTTTCTCTCTAATCTCCCTCATCTCTGTAAATCGCACTTGGGATCATTCGCTGGTACAACTCGCTGACACGGAATCGCGCGTCTCCGAGCTCGGTCTCCG
>CAMLCX010000232.1 GCA_946478635.1 uncultured Pseudomonadota bacterium | reverse complement strand
TGTCGTTGAACGAGTTCCGTGAGGCGGCGGTGTGCTTCCGCCGGGCATTGGAAATTCATCCGCATCTCGATGCGGTGCGCCACAATTTGACAATCGCCGAAGCGGAAGGCGGCGGCAGCGGCTATCTCCATTAAACAAGGGTTCAAAACGTTCCAGTCGTTCAAATCGTTCAAGCCGGTGGGAAGGTGAATCGTTCAAGCGTTCAAAAGTTCAAGAGTTCAAGAGTCGGATGGGTGGAGCGACGCGATACCGATCGTTTTGAATCGGTCGCAGGCACCGGGACCGTGCGCAATACGTCTCAACCCACCCACGGCTCTACAATCGTGGGATCCGACTTTGAACCGAACCTTGAACTTTAAACGGTTCTTTCCGAGAGACTGTTGACCTTGCTGCCAATCACGCCTTATTAATTTTTCAACCCATTATTTCCGGAGGTTCGATGGCTATTCGTGTTGCAGGTATTGTCGGGAGTTTGAGAGAAGGTTCGCTGAACAAGGGCTTGTTGAAGGCTGCGGTGGAGCTGGCGCCGGAGGGAATGGAGATTTCGATCTATTCCCGGCTTGGCGATATTCCACCGTACAATGACGACGTTTTTCAAAAAGGCGATCCGGCGCCGGTCGCTGATTTCAAATCCTTTATCGGCCCCTCCGATGCCATGCTGATCTCCACACCTGAGTATAATTACGGCGTGCCCGGCGTGCTTAAAAACGCCATCGATTGGGCGTCGCGGCCAGCCGGCAAGTCGGTGCTCAACCGCAAGCCCGCAGCGATCATGGGTTGCTCGCCGGGACTCGGCGGGACCATCCGCGCCCAGCACGCGCTGCGTCAGTCGTTTGTCTTCACCGATACCTACGTGATGGTCCAGCCGGAGATCAAGATTCCTTCGGCTGCGCCGCTGTTCGACACGGCAGGCAAGCTCACCGACGAAACCACGCGCCAGCATTTAAAAAAATTTCTCGACGCCTTCGCTGTTTGGATTGCTCGATTCAAAGATTAGCCGATCACGCAATGCGGTCGCCTTAAAACGTCCTGAAGATTGACAGTAGTCGAGTTTTTTGGATAACCTGCGCGCCAAAAGAAGGCGGGACGAAGTCGATTCTATGTGCGACCTATGGAGGTCGGCGCAGAAGAATTGGAAGCGTTCGCCAAGGACGTGAGCGTGCAGCCGCCAGAGGTGGTGGAACGCGTGAAGAAGTTGATGGGATCTTGCAAAGGCGTGCGGCTTGAGGGGACAGGCGTGAGCCCGTCAGGATAAGAGGAATTGTATGCGAAAGATGATGCTGTTGAGTTTGGCGCTGATTTTTCTTTGGGCGGCGGGCGGGCACGCGCAGACGCCATTTTATCAGGGTAAGACGATCACGATCATCGTCGGCTACCTGTCCGGCGACGGCTACGACATCTGGGCGCGTTTGTTGGCCGCGCATATGGGCAAGCACATTCCGGGCAATCCAGGCGTGATCGCGCAAAATATGCCGGGGGCAGGCTCGATGATCGCCGCCAATAACATTTACAACGTGGCCAGGCCGGATGGACTGACGCTGGGCGCCATCGGTCCGTCGCTCTATCTCGACCAGGTTGTCGGCAAAAAAGAAGTGCAATTCGATTGGGCCAAGTTCGGTTGGGTGGGCTCGACGGAAAGTACGCCGTGGCTGTTCTATATGAACAGCAACACGCCATTCAAATCCATCGAAGACGTGCGCAAAGCCAAAGAAGCGCCCAAGTGTTCGGCGACCAGCACCGGCACCAGCGGGCACTTTATTCCCAAACTGCTCGAGGAAGCTATGGGGGCGAAATTCGTCGTGGTGATGGGCTACAAGGGCGGCGCCGAGCAAGACCTAGCCTTCGAGCGTGGCGAAGTGGTGTGCCGGGCGCTCAGCATCCCGACGTTTTTCGCGCGTGAGCCGTTTACCACGTGGCGGCGGGAAAATCGGGTGCGTCTCCTGCTGCAAACCGGCCGCAAGCGCGACGCGAAAATGCCGGACGTGCCGACCATCCATGAGCTCATGAATGAGTACAAGACACCCGCGAACACGCGCGCTCTCGTGTCCGCCGTGTTGGCCTCGGGTGATCTCGGCCGTCCGTTCATCACACCGCCGGGCCTGCCGGCGGACCGGCTGGCGGTTTTGCGCGATGCATTTAAAAAAACAATGAGCGATCCGGCGTTCCTGGCCGACGTCAAGCTGAGAAAGTTCGTGGCCGACCCGGGATACGGCGAAGAGCTTGAAAAGATCGCCAAAGAAATCGTCGCGCAACCGCGTGAGATCGCCGAGCGGATGAAAAAGTTATTGACTGAATGACGCTCCCGGTTAAAACGCGAATGCCAAATGACTGACTTAAAATGCCCGCACTGTGCGCGCGATTTTGTCCGCCGAGTTGCGAAATTCGGTCTGGCGGAAATTCTTTTAAGTCTCTTCTATATTTACCCCTTTAAGTGCCAGCTTTGCGGCCATCGTTTCCGCGCCTTCCGGCGCGGCGTTCGCTACTTCAGAATCGAGGAGGACCGCCGCGAGTACGACCGCATGGAGGTGAATTTTTCAGTCCTGTTCAGCGGCGAGAACGTCTCGGGAGTCGGTACGCTGCTCAACATTTCCATGGCGGGTTGCAGTTTCGCTACTTCCGTCCAACTCGGCATCGGCATGATCGTGAAGCTCGAACTGCTCATCGCCGGCGAGGTGTCGCCGGTGACGGTCGAGGCGGCGGTCGTGCGTAATATTTATCAGGGGAGCGCGGGCGTTGAGTTTCTCCGCTGGCAGGGAGGCGAGCGCGAGCGCTTGCAACTTTTTGTCCGAGGCCTGTTGATCGGTCGCGGAGCGGAGTTGGACCCCCTGGTGAGCCGCCCCGAATCGCTAATTTCGCGTTAGTCCACGCAGTCCTGATTCCCTTCATCACTGAATCACTTTCCTCGCCGAGGTCTCGGCGTGATCTTGCGCATCGGAATGGTGTCGTGGGGACGTAGCCTCGCCGTTATCTCGGCCATAGCTTTCGCCACCACTTTTCGTCGGCGCCATTAGCAGCAGTTCCAATATTCATCTGGGCGCGGATGTTCGCGAGATCCCAGCCCGTGAGTTCGGCGAGCTGGCGCGCTTCATTCTCCTGGCGCTGCAAAACTTGTCGGCGGTAGTCATCCGTCGCCGGGCATGAAGCCTCCTCGCCCCTCCACGGATGGCGCAGCACGTAGCGCGCTTGAAAGTTATTCCGGTCGGCGGTTTCCTGCAGGACGAGATCCTCGGGGAAGCGCTGGGCATCATAGCGCACGTGCATGCGGGTTACGAAAACGTCGCGCGCGCCGCCCATCGGCGGCGGGATCGGCCTGCGGCCCTGGCCTGGAACGAATCCAGTAGCCGGATCGTTCATCCAGAACACGCCTAAGCCGCGCAACTCTTCGACCGACAGCGGATCCGCGGCGCAGGGATCGCACCAGTTCATGTCCCAGGCATATTCCGTAAACACCGCGCGCATGTCGACTTTTTTCGCCTGTTGATCGAACATGTCGCGATAAAAGTCTTTGAAGCGGGTCTTGATGTAAATCGGCAGATCCATTCCGGTGGGCAGTTTGATGGATCGATAATTGGTCGGCTCGACGCGGCCCTTTTGCGTCAGCGTATAGATGAACAATTCCTGGTAGCCGTCGGCATTGAGCGTGCCCAGGCGAAGCGGCAGCATGAATTTTGGCGACTCGTAGGCGACTTGAATGGGGCGCAAATAATTGAAGCCGAGCTTCGACTGCTCTTTTAGATTCACTCTGGCGACGAAGAAGTGCATCTTCTGTTTGATGTAGCTGCCGAGGACTTCGGATGCTCCTTTGGGCAAGCGATAGCCGTTTTCCTTGAGCCAGGTCTCGAGTCCTTGCCCCTGTTTCGCGGAAAGAATGACGATGTCGTACTCGCCGACGGTGTATTGCGCCTGGACCGTGACGCCGAGAGCTTCGGCGCGTCCGATCGCTCCCCGGGACGCCGGCAATGCGGAATCGAGGCTCATCCGGCGCTCCATGAGGGCGAGATGGCACGGGCTGCCGTCGTGATATTCGACCAATCGCGGCGACGTGTAAGCGTCGAGATGGTCGATCACTTTTTTATCGCCAATGTTGATCTGGCCTTTCTCGATGAGCGTCGGCACGGGGACGACGACCGCGAATTCCTTCGGATCGCCCTTGAAGTCGTTGACCATGGTGATTACGGTCTTGTCGTCCTGGCGGACGAGCACGACCTGCGACGCCTTGTTGAAGATTTTCGTGTCGGCTTTGGCGACGTAAAAGCCGCAGAAGCTATAGACCGAGTCCGCCGGAAGTAACAGGCCGAGGGACAGGGCCAAGTACCAAGCGATCTTTCTCATGAGCATCTCCTTTATTTCCGGTGATTGGACGGCTCCATTGATATTTTGTTCCGGGAAGCCAGTAGTCGATGAGCGGAGTCAGCATCGAACAAACAGCGAGCGACCAGAGCAGTCCATTGGTGCGGTAGAGGACGAACTGGACGTAGGCAGCGCCGGTGGCGACGAGCAGGGCAAAAACTATTCTCCCGGCGCGCGAATCGGGCGTGGTCTTGGGATCCGAGATCATGAAAAACGTAAAGAGCAGCAGCGCCCCGCTTTGCAGCTGCTTTAACGGAATCGCCCACGGATCGCCGAGCCATAGAGCTCTGCCGAATAGGATCGCAGCGTAGGATAGAATAAACGCGTAACTCACGTCGCTGCGCAGCGCGCGATGCACGACCATGCCGCCCAAGCACGCCATCAGAAAGCCGAAATAAAGTTTGCTGCCCCACTGCGCCGGCGAAACCCAAACTTCGCCGCTGAGCGCGATCATGGCCACAATGCCGAAGTTGGTCGGGTTGAAAATATGCTTGCGGTTCCACTTGAGCACGAATTTGCTCGCGATCGTGACGGCTGCGGTAGCGATCAGAAGAGGGACGCTGTTAGTTCGCAACAGCAAGCACAGCGAAAGACCGGAAATCAGCGCGCTGCGCGGGTCGAAGGGCGTCGCGGCGAGAAATCTATTGCAGAGACATTGCGTAATCAAAGCTGCCGCGAGCAAGATTGCAATCTCACTCTCGGCGGTGTCGAAGCTCAACCAACCGACGCCGTACACTAAGAGAGACGCAAGGACAGCGATCTGGTAGTAGCGCGGATCGCTCGGCAAAAAACGCGCGAGCGGCAGCGGAGAGAGTTTTGTCGGCATTGGCGTACCTCCGATTGTAGCCGCGAATTGATGTCTGGCTGGATTAGACAGAGTCGGATAAAAAAGGTTCGCGAAGCGCCGAGGAGCCAATCCGACCGAGGCCTCGATGGCTCGAAACGGACGATAACCGGCCGGCTTGACGACATGCCGATCCCTTAAGTAGAGTGAGCCTCTATCGGCTCGACCGTAAGTTTAGTCAACAACCCAACCGTTGTTTAACCAGGAAAGGAGGACGGCTATGTTCATATGTTTGTCACCCGGGGGACAGTCGCTCACTCAGGGCGAGACGGCTAAAGATAAATTACTTGTCGGCACCGTCGACGGCATCTTCGCATTTCAAAAGCGCGGCGGTGCGTGGCAAGGCGACGGCACAATGGTTCCGGGCAAGCACTTCAGCTCGATCATCTTCGAGCTCGCCACGAAAACGCTTTTCGGTGGGACCTATAGTTGTGAGATTTATGCCAGCGCCGATCTCGGCCAGACCTGGGAGCGGCGCGATAACGGCATCGGCGACAAGGAAATTTATTCCCTTGCGTCGCAAGTCGTTGACGGCAAGCCACGTGTTTATGCGGGTACCCAGCCGGCGCATTTATTTTACAGCGACGATCTTGGCAGGAGCTGGACCGAGTTGCCGGGCGTACGCCAGGTGCCGGGCGTGGAGAAGTGGACTTTCCCCGGCCCGCCGCATCTCGCGCATGTAAAGAGCATCACGTTTCATCCGAAGGACCCGAACATTATTCACGTCGCCGTCGAAGTCGGCGGTTTCCTAAAGAGCACGGACGGCGGCAAAACGTGGACGACGATGGACAATATCAATCCCGATGCGCACCGGGTGCTCATTCCGACCAACGATCCGAGCAAGCTTTACGGCACCGCTCCGACAACCAACTGCGGGCCGGAAACGCCGGCCGGATTTTGCGTCAGCAGCGACGGCGGCACAAGCTGGCAGAGCATGACGCCCAGGGATTTCCGGATCGGTTACGTGGATCCGTTCTTCGTTCATCCGGGCGACCCGAATCTACTGTTCGTTGCCGGCGCCAAAACCGGACCGGGCACGTGGAGAAAGCTGCACACCGCGGACGCGCGCATCGCGCGCAGCCGCGACGGCGGCAAGAACTGGGAAATTCTAACGGGGGGATTGCCCGAGCACATCCGCGCCAACATCGAGGGCATGGCGATGGACGCATGGAATGGCGGCTACGCGATTTTCGCCGGCACCACCGACGGTGATGTTTTTTATAGCGACGACGAAGGCAATCACTGGCAGACGATCATCAAAGGCATCGGCGCCGTGTCCAAGTCGCACCATTACGTCAACTTGTCGTTGGAGGAACAGGCTGCGCATCACTAGTTCTCGTCGGCGCTTAATGCATGCAAAAAAGGGGCACGCTACACCGTGCCCCTTTTTGCTTTGGTGTTCTTTGCGGTCTCGCGCGAGACACCGACATCAGGTTACCGAAACTCATTGTTCCACAGCGCGCCAAGGAAGTTGGTGAGCGGTAAAACCGAAACGTCGTCGATCGTTCGCGCACGCGGTTCCAGACTGACGCAAAGATAGCGTTTAAATTGCTTCTCCTCAGCGAGAGCACGCAGCGATTTTAGATCCTGGGCGGATACATATTCTTTAGCTTTAACTTCGACCGCCGTGTGATCGCCAATCAGAAAATCAACTTCAAATCCGGTCGTCGATCGCCAGTAGGTAAGAGGCTCTTCCGAAACGTAATCGGAATAACTCATCAACTCATGAAGCACATAGGTTTCCAACGCCTCGCCGAATTCAGGAGTGCCAGCGCGGAATCTCCGCCCTTGTAGCGCCGCAACCACACCTACGTCAAAAAAATAATACTTCGAGGACGCCAGCGGCTTTCTCTTTTTGGTCTTTTTCCACGGCGGCAACTCGTGAAGAATCAGCGTGTCTTTGAGAATCTCGAAATGCTCATAGACCGTGGTGCGCTTGACCTGCGCATCGTTGGCAACGTTGGTGAAGTTGACAATCGTGCCGTTGCAAAAGGCGGCGACTTTGAGGAACCGGCTGAATGCTGGCACGTTGCGGGTAGCGCCCTCGGCGACGATTTCTTGTTGCAGATACGAGCCGGCGTAACTCTGAAGGTCGGCGCGCGGGTCGTCTGAAAAGTAGATCGACGGCAGCAGCCCTCGCTCCGTCGCTCTGGTTAGATCAAATCGATCTCCCAATTCCTTGTAGGTGAGCGGATGGAGAAACTTAGTCCGGGCGCGGCCTCCCAGCAGATTTACGCCGCC
>CAMLCX010000231.1 GCA_946478635.1 uncultured Pseudomonadota bacterium | reverse complement strand
GGCATTGGCACAGGCCATGGAGACCAGTGTTAAAAACGCCATTGTCGGCAACGCCCTGTTGGAAGATTTGATCCGGCAGCGTTTGGTGGATAATGCCCGGCTGATCGACCAGCTGCTGGTCTCTCGCCATGTCGACCAGGCGCTGCTTCAAGAGCTCAGCGAGATGAACCGCCTGCAAAAAATAGATCTCCTCGATGAGCAGGGCCGGCCCTGGAAACTTGCCGCATTGCCGACCGCGATAGCCCGGCAAAAAGCGCGGGAAGAAGCCGTTCAACCGAACCACCAAACGATAAGCTACGCGTGGGGAAAACGATGGCGGTTGCCGACCGATAAAGCCGAGGAAAAGGCGGGCGAAACACTGCCAGGCGTAAAGGCTAAGGAATTCTGGAAAGGCAGTGCCTTCGGCGTGGCCGTAGGCGCGCACAGTTTTCCAGGTATTATCGCGATTCACGCCAAGGCCGACTATATTTTCAACTTTGAGAAGGCGATCGGCGTGCAAAGTCAGATCGAGGCTCTCGGCCGCCAATCCGACAGCGAGTTCGTCTCTTTTCTCGATAGCGACTTGAATGTCGTCGCGCATACCGACCGGGGCCGTATCGGACAGCGGGAAAACGAGCCGCTGGTTTTGCGGGCCAAAGTCGACCGCCAACTTTTCAGCCAGATCGTCGAGGGCGGTGGGGGCAAGCGCTACCTCGAGGTGGTGAAGCCTGTTGCGATGGATGAATCCAATTTGGGTTACCTCAAGATCGGCCTGTCACTGGGTTCGATGGAGGCGGCCTGGAGCAATAGCCTGCGCTCCATCGTTATTCTCGGCGTGGCGATCTTAGGCGCGGGAATTTTGGGCATGGCGGCGATTTTCCATAATCAGCATGAGCATATGCTGGAGGTCAAAGCGCTGGAGGCTGAAGTGTTGCAAAGAGAGCGCCTCTCGGCTTTAGGAAACCTGGCAGCGGCCGTTGCCCATGAAGTGAGAAATCCGCTCAACGCCATCTCGATGGGACTGCAACGTCTCAAGGTTGAATTTCAGCCAGTCGGTGATTCCGATCAATACTCGCACCTGACAGAACTGATGTTGGGAGAAGTCCATCGCCTCAACTCGATCGTCGAGCAATTTCTCTCGCTGGCGCGCCCCATCGAGATCAAGGCCGAAGTTTTGCCATTGGCCGAAGTCCTGAAAGAGTTAGCGGCATTGCAAGATAGCGACGCGAAGCACTCAAAGGTTCAAATCCGCGTCATCGCGGCGCCTGATCTGCCGCCGCTCAAGGCGGACCCCGGTCATCTTACCCAGGTCTTGCTGAATCTTATGCTCAATGGTCTGCAGGCGATGCCCGAAGGGGGAACCTTGACGCTGGAGGCGAAGACTTCGAACAGCAATTTTCTGATCGCTGTCACGGATACCGGAACCGGCATCGCGGAAGAAGACCGGCAGCGAATTTTTGAGCCATATTTCACGACTAAGCATAAGGGCACCGGCCTGGGTTTGGCGATCTCCCGCAGGATTGTCGAAGCGCACGGTGGAACGCTTACCGGTGCCAATCAACCGGGCGGTGGGTGCCGCTTCGAGATTTCCTTGCCGCTCAACGGCGCGAAGGTATAAATGCCCAATCGTTTTCATATTCTGCTCGTCGACGACGAACCGGTGCAGCGTGAGATGATCGAAGGGTATCTCAAAAAGCAAGGCTTTGAAGTGCTGGCTGCCGAGAGTGCCGAGAGAGCCTTGGATCTCTTTCGTCAAGACGCCTTTGATCTCGTTCTTACCGATCAAAAGATGGCTAAAATGTCGGGGTTGGAACTGTTGCAAGCCGTGCATGCCATCAACCCTGAAACGCCGGTGATCTTAGTGACCGCTTTTGGCACCATCGAAGCGGCCGTGGCTGCTCTCAAACAAGGCGCCATCGACTACCTGACCAAGCCGCTGAATTTGGATGAGCTGCTGCACCGCATTCGACTGGTGAGCGAGCGCTATCGCATTCTCAACGAGAACCGCGAGCTGCGGGAAGCCTTACAGGAACGCCATCGCATCGAAGGAATCATCGGCGAGAGCGGACCGATGCTCGAAGTCCTATCCTTGGTGCGCCGGGTGGCATCCAGTGAAGCAACGGTATTGATCCGGGGTGAGAGCGGCACGGGAAAAGAACTGATCGCGAAAGCCATTCACTTTGGCAGCTCAAGAGCGAGCGGTCCTCTCGTCAAGGTGAACTGCGCGGCGCTTCCCGAAGCGCTGCTCGAATCGGAATTGTTCGGCCATGAAAAGGGCGCCTTTACGGGCGCGATAAGTTCACGCCAGGGACGCTTTGAATTGGCCAATGGCGGGACGATCTTTCTTGACGAAATCGGCGATCTTCCTTTGCCTTTGCAGGCGAAGCTCCTGCGCGTCCTGCAAGAGCGCGAATACGAGAAGGTGGGCTCCAGCCGCCCTGTCGCCGTAAACCTCAGGATCCTGGCGGCGAGCCACCGAGCGCTGGAGGACCTCATTAAAGCGGGACAGCTGCGGGAAGATCTCTACTATCGGCTCAACGTAGTCACTATCTTGATTCCAGCTCTGCGGGAAAGACGTTCCGATATTACCCTCCTGATGGACCACTTCCTGCGCCGTTACGCCGAGAAAAACGGCAAGACGATCCGCGGGCTTACGCCTGATGCGCGGGATATTCTTTTGCGCTACGACTATCCCGGAAATGTCCGGGAGCTGGAAAATATTATCGAACGGGCTGTGGTTCTCACCCGGGACGATGTGATTGGCAGTGACGATCTACCACTGACCGTTCAGGAATCGGAAATAGTGGAGCGCGACGGGGAAGCTAATCTCACGGCCGCGGTGGAAGCGCTGGAGCGGCGCATGATCAAAGACGCCCTGGCCCGGTCCGATGGCGTCCAAACCCGCGCCGCGGAGCTGCTGGGAATAAGCGAACGGGCGCTACGATACAAACTGATTAAATACGGCTTTCGCGAAGAAGCGTCGAGCCCTGATTCTGATCCAGAGGAAGCGCAATCCCGGGAACCAAGTGACAGTGAGTAGCTCTCCTTCGAAAATACCTGTGCGTGGATGATCTATAAGAACGAAGAACCCAAATACGAAAAGTAACCGCCAGCGTTCCGTCGTACCCGCCCTTCGGCCGCGCTCAGGATGAACTCCAGCGGGTATCCAGGTTCATTGGGGCGGAAAACAAACCTGGATTCCCGCTTTCGCGGGAATGACGAGTCGCGAGGAAAACGTGCGGAGGGAAGCCCTCCATTTTCATCCTCTGTGGGCGAGCGTAAGCTCATGAATCACTCTGTGGTCAAGAAAAATTCGGCAGACCTTACCACGGACGCAGGGCGGCGACGGGTAGGCGCAACACGAACTCGCTCCCCCGGCCCGATCCCTCGCTGTGAGCGTTGATGCTGCCGCCGTGGAGATCAACCAAGGTGCGGGCGAGCGTGAGACCTACGCCGAGGCCCCCCTCGGAGCGGGCCAGGAACGGATCGCTCTGAATGAATAGATCGAAAACCCGCGGCAACATCTCGGGCAAGATACCGATGCCGGTATCGCGCACACTGAGCACGACTTCGCCGCGCTCGCAATATCCCCGCACCGAGATTTCACCGCCATGCGGCGTGTACTTCGCTGCGTTATCAAGCAGATTGCCGACGACCTGGATGATACGTGTCGGATCGGCCTCAAAACGGAGCGGCTCCTCCGGCAGCGACAGCGACACTCTATGCCCCCGAGCATCAATGACACCACGCGTGCTCCCCAGCGCTTCGGCGACGATCGTCTGCAGCGTCACCGTCTCTTTGCGCAGAGCGATCTGACCGCGCGTCAGGCGGGAAACATCCAGCAGGTCGTCGAGCAGCCATGATAAACGCTTGACCTGCTGCTCAGCGCGGTCCGTTGCTTGCTCGATATCAACATTGCCCTTGTCTCGAATCGTTTGCATGGCGCTGCGGATCTCCAGGACCGGATTGCGTAGCTCGTGGGCCAGCATCGCCAGGAATTCGTCCTTGGCGCGATTCTCCGCCACTGCCGCCACGCGGGCGGCCTTGTGCTCGCTGGCGATCTGCGTCTCCTGCTCATGGAGCCGGCAGGCGGTTAGATACGCGGCGATCTGGCTGGCGACGATCGACAGCAGCCGCAGATGGTCATCAGTGAAGGCGTCGGGCTTTCCATCGCGAACAAAAAGCACGCCCAGCACTCGGTCGAGCCCAACGATGGGGACCGCCAGGTGGGAGGGCGAGATCATGGGCGCGAGGTGCGCGACATTCAACGACCCTGTGGCTGCGCCCCGTTTCGCATCGTCTGTGAGGACGGCCAAAAAGCGCGCAAGCACCGGGTTCAGAGATTCTCGCTCCTCCCGGCTATCGGGCACGACCACGAGCCGCGACTCGCCGCTCGCCGCATCAAGGAGCGCGCATTGGTGGTAGGGGACGATGCGCTGGAGCAGCTTGAGCGCGCGCCGGAGCCGGGGCTCGGTGTCGAGTGGCGAATCGAAGCCCTGCACGATATCGTAGAGCGTGCGGGCGATTGACCCGAAGGGGCTCGATCGGTTCGGGAAGATCCAACTCATCGTCCGCGCCTCTTCTTCCTCGACCGGCTTTGCGCGACGGCACGCCCCGCTAGGCGCGCCGGCTGAGGGACCCCCGTCAGCACCCCGCGCAGTTCCCGGAATCGTTCTCCGACGTGCGCTCCGCGACTGTCTATCAGGAAGCGGCGCAGCTCCGAGGTGTGACCGATGCCGCGCGCTTTGAGAACGAACACGGCGCGTTCCAAATGCCCGTTCACCTCGACGTAGCGCAGCACGATCACGTTGTCGGCGATGGAAGAGACGCCGTGACCGGTGAGCTGCGCGGTGCCGAGCAACTCTGCGACCTCCATGGTCAGCAGCGGCGCGACCCGGGCTATCCGAAAGTGCTTGGTTAGGGCGTAGACCAACTCACGGAACCGACGCTGGGAGGGCACGCTGAGCGACATGCTGCTCAGGCTGTCGATCACCGCGCGGCGCGCGCCGATCCTCGTGATCTGTTTAAGCGCCTCATCGAGGAAACGGTCGGTAACGAGCTCGACCGGGGAAGTATAACTGATGTGGAGGAGGCCCTGAGCCTCCAGCGGGACCAGGTCCCAGCCGAAGCTCTTCGCGACCGCCCGGAGTTGCGCCGGCGTCTCCTCCAGCGTGAAGAGGATCCCCGGCTCCCCCCGGCGCGCGCCTTCCAGGAGGTAGTGCAGGCCGATAAGCGTCTTGCCTGTTCCGGTGCCGCCCTGGACCATCGTCGTGCTCCCCTGCGGTAGGCCACCGAGCAGGAGCGCGTCGAGTCCGGCGACGCCGGTGGCGAGCCGCTCATCGAGGTCCACCGGCGGCTCGGCGGTCATCTCCGGTCCGCGCACGCGCGGGTAAAACATGAGCCCGTCAGCAGCGACATCGAAAAAGTGGCGCCCGGTGACGTAGTCGGTGCCGCGCATTTTCAATACTTCGAGTTGCCGGGTCGCCATCAGCTCTTGGCGCTCATTGGTGAGGCGCACGATGCCGTCGGCTATGGCGAACTCCGGGGCGACGCCGATCTCCTCGCGGGTGTATTCGCCCACCAAGAGTGTCGTGGCCCCCCAAGCCGACATGCCGACGGCGAGATCGTATACGAGTACCCGGCTATGGTTATTGTTGGGCATGAGATCGTGGATGGCCTTGAAGCTGTCGATCGCTACAATGTCGGGTCCTTCGCTCTCAACACGGAGCATCATCTGTGCCAAGGTCTTTTCTACGCCGTCTTTACGGAGAGCCGAACCGAGATCGGCGAAAACGACGCGCTCTTCGATCAGGCGGGCGTCGAAGAACGAGAAGAGCTGCATGTAGCGGATGACCTTCAGCGACGGCTCGGAGAGCGTGGTGAAGTAAAGGCACTTCTTCCCCTGCCGGGCGTGGTGGAAGAGCGCCTGGAGCGTGAAGACGGTTTTTCCCGCGCCCGGCTCGCCGGCGACGACCGTCACCGACCCGGCGGGAATCCCACCGCCGAGAATCGCGTCCAGCGCGGTGGATCCGGTGCCCAGCCGCTCGAGGGTTGAAGCGTGATCAGTCATTTCGCCTCCTCACTGAAGTCGATCCCCAGCTTGCGGAAGGGAGCCAGGCGCGCAAGCCGCCGGACCACAACTGGTCCGGTCAGCTCGACGAGGAGCACGCCCAGTTCGGCAGCGACAACCCGGAGCACACCTAGGGCTTCCTCGTTGCCGGGCTGCTGCCAGGTCTCGGGGAGACGGTATTCGTAATCGAGGCCGTTGCGGGCTACGGTAATCGGCTCGGGCCACGAGGTTTGGGAGGCGGCCCGCTTTATCGCGCGCCGCAATAGCGTGGCGGTGGCGGCAGTTCCGAGAATATCCGCGAGTGATTCCCAGAGGAGATCGAACAGCTTCGCTGCGGACAACACGTCCTGATCGCTACGGCTCACGAGATCATCACTACTCCACTGTGGCGAAAATGTCGACCTTGTGTCCGGAATTCGCCCTCCTCCGACCAAAGACAAAGCGGTCTATCCCGCCCCATTTGGAATTTGGCCACTGCATCCATGAAGAACAAGAACCGGCCTCACGAAAAGAAACTCTAGTCCAATCAATTCTTAATAGACCTTTTGGTCGAAAGTCTCGACGCTTTTGACGAGCCCTCTTCTCCTTTTCCCGCTATCGTCCAATCATTGTGTTGCGAAATTCACTGGGCCTTCTCATGCCAAGCGCTGGCACCGGTTCTGCTCTATAATTCTTAAACGAAAAACCAATCGGAGCGCGTCGAACGGCGCAGCGGCGATTGGGGTGGACACTCCCAATCGCGTCGCCACAAACGCCGACGAAAGCGAAGGAGATTTTTATGAAAAAACAAATAGAGATCCACGGTCAACGCATTGAACTCTACAGTCCGGACAAGGGACGCACTTGGTCGAGCAGCCCGCAATCGATCGTTGCTTATGGACAACGCAAAGAGATATTGCGATTGGAGCTAAAGCAGAGCTTCGCACGAATGGACGAACCGCAGGATCCCGATCTGCATCGCGATGATGGAGTTGAGATGTTCAACCGATTTGCTGAACGGTGAGTAGAACGGTTGGGAGTTTTTCTCCGCGTATTTTCTATCTCGATTCGATCCCGCAAAGACAATAAGAAGACGTCATGACAGTGTTTTTACGTCGTAGGTGAAAAACAAGGTATCGAGGGCGTAACCATGAATATCCATTATTTTGAAAACGAATCACTCCCGATCGGGGTATTAGCGCAGCATTCGTTGAGCGCCGTGGCGAAGCTGGTGAAAGAGTTTTTCACCGGCGCGGTCGATCAAGAGAATAAGATTAGCTACTGGCAGCTCATCTTCTCACAGAGTAAAGCTAACGGGTGTTCCCATCACTTTGGGGATTTTCCCCAAGTGAGGTGGCAGTGGCCGAAGGACACCTGGTTTCAAGAACGGCTCAGCCGAAAACTCGGAGACGCCGAGTTTTCGGCTCCACGACTGAATAGCTGACCACGGCCGCAAAACTCGTGGCGGCTTC
>CAMLCX010000230.1 GCA_946478635.1 uncultured Pseudomonadota bacterium | reverse complement strand
CGTCTTTGCGGGACATGCTCCGAGATCCGGTTGCGGCTCCGTCACGCTAGGCCTCTGCGAAAAAAATGTCTTTTTTTCGAGGATGGCCGGGAGCCATGGTTTGTGCTTTGGCCCAAAGCAGATTATTGATAAAGAGATATGGAAAACCGCAGCACGACGAATAGCACAAAACATCCACCCCTCTCATTGCCGTTCTATTACGGTTGGCTGGTTTTAGGCCTTTGTTTTCTGACCACGCTGACGAGCGCCGGCGTGCGTTCTTCCCCGTCGGTGCTGATCCATCCGCTGGAAGCTGAATTCGGCTGGAGCCGGACGCTGATCGCTTCTGCCGTCAGCATGAATCTTTTGCTTTTTGGCGTCGCGGCGCCGCTCAGCGGCTATCTGATCGATCGCTTCGGCCCGCGCAAGGTGATGATGGGAAGCCTTCTTTTATTGATTACCGGTGTGAGCGGCACCATGGCGATGACTCATTTCTGGCAGTTCTTTCTGGTCTGGGGAATTATCGTCGGGCTCGGTGCCGGCGGGGTCGGTTCTGTTTTGACCGCGACGATCGGCAATCGCTGGTTCATTGCCCGACGCGGCCTTGCGCTTGGAATTCTCGGCAGCGCGAGTTCGACCGGACAGATTATTTTTCTGCCGCTCTTCATGGTGATGATTACCTACGCCGGGTGGCGCTTGGGATCAATGACATTGATCATCGTCGCGATGATCCTGCTGCCGTTGATTTTCCTATTCATGCGCGACGATCCCGCGGAAGTGGGTTTGCAGCCCTACGGAGCCGACCAGCCGGGCGCAGCAAGCAGCGCGGGAACCACGTCATTGCGCGGCATGTCGGCGAAGAATGCCACGATCACGGCCAAAGAAGTGGTGAGCCATCCAACCTTTTGGCTGCTTGCCGGAAGTTTTTTTGTCTGCGGCGGGACGGCCAACGGCTTGATCGGCACGCACCTTATTCCGCACGAGATCGAAATCGGCATTCCGCAAATCGCGGCCGCCTCCCTGCTCGGTATCATGGGCGGTCTTAACATAGTGGGGACGATTTTTTCCGGCTGGATGATCGACAAAGTGCAACCGCAGCGATGGCTCGCGCTGGTTTACGCGTTGCGGGGCGTGTCCCTTTTGATTTTGCCCTTTGTCCACGATTTCACCGGGCTGGTGTTTTTTGCGATTATCTATGGTCTCGATTGGTTTGCCACCGTGCCGCCGTCGATGGCGATCACCGCCGACACCTTCGGCAGACAAAACGTCGGCAAGGTTTATGGCTGGATTTTTATGTCGCACCAGATCGGCGCCGCGATCATGGCTTCGGCCGCCGGCGCGATTCGCACGTGGATGGGCGATTATCAGTTCGCTTTTCTCTCCGGCGGCGTGATCGCCATGATGGCAGCCGGACTGGCTTTGCAAATCAAAATGAAACCGAAGGAAGCAGCGCCGCCGCCGGTGGGCGCCGAGCCGGCGGGAGCGTAGCGAGCTTTTGGCTCGCCGTTTCGGGTTTCGAGTCTCGTGTCTCGGGTTGGCGCTCGACAAGTTTGATTGCGCCAAGCCGCAGCGATTAAAACCGAAATCCAAATTTTGAAATCCGAAACAAACTAAAGATAAAACTCAAATAGGGAAAATCCAAAACTCAAGTCCGAATCGAGGTTGTTTGGACCATTGGAGTTTTTGTCATTCGATATTGTTTCGAGTTTCGGATTTCGAAATTCGGGTTTGTGGTTTTGATTCTCAGTCGGATTCCGTAAAATTCGATACGCGCCACTGGTTATTTTCTTTGCGGACAGTGATCAGCCACTTCCTGGTGAACGACGTGCCATCGTCCGACTGAATCGATCCTTCGTAGAGAAACGAAGCGCGCTCCGGGCCTTCTTTTTTTTCTATCAACGTATAGTGAACCCGCGGCTTTTGGGTTGAAGCGTCGATCTTCTGGCCGTCCGTGAGGCGGATTTCTTCGTTGATTTTGTGCAGCGCCAGACTCATCGTGAGTGTTTTCGCCTTGGGCAGATCGATGCGCACGTAATGGTGATCGACAAACTCCTCGGCCACGCCCTGGGCCGCGCCGAGATCGCGGCCGCAGGCGCCGATGAGAAGTAGCAGCACAAGCAAAATTCGGTGGTAATTTGTCGGATGCGTCATAGGTTTTGTTCAGTGGACGTGGCGAGTGAGCCAGTCAAAGGATTCCCCCAAGGCACGTTGCATCTGCACCGGATCGGAAATCCGGTGATCGCTCCCGTTCAAAATCGATAACCGCTTGTTGCCTGCAAGGCACTCGTGAAGTTCGTGGGCTTCCCTTACGGGGACGACCTCATCGGCGTCGCCGTGCAGGATGAGCACCGGACATTTCACCTGGCGCGCGGCTCGCGGTACGTCCAGACGCTCCAAATCTTCGAGCAAGGAGACGTTCAAACGCTCGCCGTTGTAGAGCGTGAAGCCGCGCTCCCGCCACTCTTGAAGTTGCGCAATGCTAAGAATCCTCCTGGGAAAATTTTCCGGATGCACTGGCGCGGCTACGGTGACCAGAGCGGCGACGCTTGGTTCCATTGAGGCGAAGAGCAAGGCGACCGTGCCTCCCATGCTGGAGCCGAGAATCGCGATCTTTCCTGGCTGTCGTTTCCGGACGAGTGCGTAGGCCGCTTTGAGATCTTCGACTTCGCCGCTGTAGGTGATGTCCTCGAACTTGCCGCTCGACTCGCCGACGTAAGCGAAATCGAAGCGCAGCGCCAAAACACCGGCTTCCGCGAGCTTGCGGCCGAGAAAGATCAGCTTCTCGCTATTTTTGTCCGACTCCATGCCGTGACAAAGCACCACGGCGCCGGTGGCCTTGGCTAACGTCGGATAGTGCAGTACGCCGCTGAGCGTGTCACCGCGGACGTTTTCAAAGACAATCTTTTCCTCACGCATAAATTTGAGCGTTCTATGACAAAACGGGACAGCGGTTACTATAACAGAAAAATTCGGGAAAGCGCGTGCCATTGAAGCCCAGTGGCTTCCGGCACGTCATACCCGGACTATAATGCTTCGTTGCGAAGGAGGGAACTATCATGAAACAGTTTAAGCGGTGGTCCAATGTTTTTTTTGTTACGTTTGTTCTTAACGGCCAATCTGCGTTGGCGGCGCCAACCCTGCGCGACAGCGCGCTCTCGGTTACCGAGGTTGCCTCGGGATTGAGCGTGCCGACGACGATGGCTTTCATCGGCGTCGACGACATCTTGGTGTTGCAGAAAAACGATGGCAGGGTGCGACGCGTTATCGGCGGCGTGCTTCAACCTTCCCCGGTGCTCGATGTGGCGGTTGATGGCGCATCGGAAAGGGGGCTCTTGGGAATCGCGCTCCACCCCAACTTTCCGGCGACGCCACAGATTTATCTATACTTCACGGAAAGCGGTGCGACCGGCGATACTTCCGGAACTCCAACGCCAATCGCCAATCGAGTTTATCGCTATACCTGGAATGGCAGTACTCTCAGCAGCCCGACATTGATTCTTGACTTGCCGGTCACGCCCGGCGCTAATCACGACGGCGGTATCATTCTCTTCGGCCTCGACGGCAAGCTCTATGTCGTCATTGGCGATCTCAATCGCAATGGACAATTACAAAACAACACAAGCATAGGTGCTCCGGGACCGGACGACACCTCGGTTATCTTGAGATTAAACGCCGACGGTTCGGTCCCCGGCGATAATCCGTTCTTTGCCCAGGGAGGAAATCTCGCTAAATATTTCGCCTATGGTATCCGCAACTCTTTCGGCATGGCATTCGACCCGGTGACCAGCGCGCTCTGGATAACGGAAAATGGACCGGGCGACTATGATGAAATCAACATTGTTAGACCCGGATTCAACAGCGGCTGGAACAAAATTCACGGGCCGGACAGTCGCGACGTTCAAAACATCAGCGATCTGGTGCAATTTCCCGGCTCCCAGTACAGCGATCCAGAATTTTCCTGGCTCACTACGGTTGGGCCGACAGGAATCGCGTTTATCAATTCCACGGCGCTGGGCGGGCCATACCAGAACGACGCTTTCGTCGGTGATATCAACAACGGCAATCTCTATCGTTTCAATTTGAACGCGAGCCGCGACGGTTTTGTTTTTACCGGCGCGGGGCTCATCGACCTTGTCGCTGATAATGCCGGTGAGTTGGACGAGACGATCATTGGCACGGGATTCAACGGCATCAGCGATGTCAAAGTCGGCCCGGACGGCAAATTGTATGTGGTCTCCTTGGGCGACGGCAAGATCTATGCGATTTCCTCGGCGGCACAGCCGCTGTCGATCGGAACGACTTCTCTACCGCAAGCTGACGTCGGCGTTTCCTATGACGTTAGCCTCAACATCACCGGTGGGACACCTCCCTACGCAGTAACGGTAACCAGTGGCGCGTTGCCGCCGGGCTTGGCCATTGTGAGCGGTCGCATTGCGGGAACTCCAACCAAGACAGGCAACTTTCGTTTTATCCTGCGGGCAGCGGATCAGACCGGCATGACGGCGACCAGATCCTATCGGTTGAGCGTGCGCAAAGCGCGGCGCTGATGACGGAATCCTGCGCTGGTGCGGTGATTTTCGTCGAGTTCGGTTGTCAACGGGCGCAATTCCAAAGTAACGTTTGGAGTAAGGCGCTTCGTGCGGATATAATCCGTTTATCCAGATGGCCCATCAGTTATGAAGCAATTACCGTTCGGATTGTTTGCTTGGCTCTTCCTATCGTCCCTTGCTCTTGCCGCTCCGACACCGAGAGACCCGGCTTTATCGATAACCGAGATCACATCGGGGTTGAGCGGTCCGACCACCATGGCCTTTATCGGCACCGGCGATATTTTAGTGCTACAGAAAGACAACGGACAGGTCCGCCGGGTCATCGACGGCGTCTTGCAGGGAGGCGCGGTTCTGGATGTCGCCGTCGATAACACATCCGAGCGAGGCATGCTCGGCATCGCGCTACACCCGAATTTCCCCGGCAGCCCGTTCGTTTACCTTTATTACACGGAAAGCATCACCAGCAGTGACAGCTCCGGCTCGCCGGTCGCGAATCGGGTGTACCGCTATACCTGGAATGGGGCGAGCCTAACCAGTCCGTTGCTTATTCTCGACTTACCGGTGACCCCCGGGCCGAATCATGACGGCGGCGTGATTACTTTCGGCCCGGACGGCAAACTTTACGTGGTCATCGGCGACCTGAACCGTGACGGTCAGCTGCAGAATTTTCCCGGCGGTCCGGCGCCTGACGATACTTCGGTAATTCTGCGCATCAACGACGACGGTTCGATTCCGAGCGACAACCCGTTTTTTTCCCAAGGCGGCAACGTGGCGAAGTATTATGCCTACGGTATACGCAATTCCTTCGGCATGACTTTCGATCCGGTAACCGACAAGCTTTGGATGACCGAGAATGGTCCGAATAATTACGACGAAATCAATCTGGTTGAGCCGGGATTCAACAGCGGCTGGGAGACGCTCATGGGTCCGGACGCGCGCAATTCCAGCAATGCGGCGGATCTCGTTGTGATTGCCGGTTCTCACTACGCCGATCCGAAATTTTCCTGGCTCAGTACCGTAGGGCCGACGGGGATCGTGTTTCTCGATTCAATGAGCTTGGGGGCGCAATACGAGAACGACGTCTTCGTTGGCGATATCAACAACGGCAACCTCTATCGGCTCAAGCCCAATGGCGCGCGCAATGGATTTGTTTTCAACGGCGCCGGCCTCGGGGATCTGGTGGCGGACAATGGCGCGGAGTTGGACGAAACGATTATCGCGACGGGTTTCGCTGGAATAACCGATTTAAAAGTTGGTCCTGACGGACGCCTTTATGTCGTTTCTTTCGGGGACGGAAAGATTTATGCAATTTCGGTCGGCGGGGTTGCGCCGCTTGCAGTCGGCCTGAGCAGCTTACCCATGGCCGAAGTGGACGTGGGGTACAATGTGGATTTGAATATATCCGGCGGCGTCGAGCCCTACGTCGTAACTTTGGACGCCGGCGCGTTGCCTGAGGGATTGGCTCTTGCCGGCGAGGCCATCGCAGGTACGCCGGCAGCGTCGCGAAAATCGCGCGTGACGCTGCGCGTGACCGATCAGTTTGGCGCCACGTTGACAAAACGCTTCAATATTTCAGTTGCAGGCGCCGTCACAATTAACAATCAATCTTTGCCCGCCGGGAGAGTAGGCCGCCGCTACAAGGCGCGCCTGAAGGCAAATGCCGGTAAAAAGCCCTATGTCTGGTCGCTCGCCGCCGGATCCCTTCCCGCGGGACTCACCTTCGATCCGACTGCCGCTTCGATCACTGGCACCCCAAGCGCCATCGGCGACACCAGCCTGACATTCCAAGTGAGCGATCCGTTGGGCGGGGTGGCGCAGAAGATATTGACGCTGTCGATCAGGTAGTACTGTCAGCTGGCGATCCTCCATGAAGTACCCCAGGGTATAACTTCGCGAGCGTGGGACGATTTCGCCGGCGCGTTTTGACTGTCAACCCGTTTCAATGCCGAGCGCTATCCAATCAGGCAAGATGCCGAGACAAACCGACGATCACTTCTTCGATATCGTCGAGCGAATTCCAGCGCGGCGAGCCGCCGAGATGCGGCGTGACGATGACGTTGGGAAATTGGATGAGCGGATCGGCGGCATCGCCGGGTTCTTCGTAGAATGTGTCGAGCCCATAGCCGCCGAGTCGTCCCGCCGCGAGCGCCTGGCGCAGCGCTTCGCGCTCGACCAGGTTGGGCTGGGAGACGTTGATCAGGAAGGCTCCCGTTTTGATCGTCGAAAGCTCGCGCGCGCCGATGAAGTTGACCGTCGCCGGGCTGCGCGGCAGATGCAGGCTGGTGAAGTCCGATTGCGCGAGCAACTCCTCCAACGAACAATAGGTCGCTTGATATTGTTGTTCGACCTCGACCGGTAAACGCGTCCGCTGCGCGTAAACAATGCGCATGCCGAGCGCCAGCGCGCGCAGCGCGAGCTCCCGGCCGATCTCGCCGAGACCGACGATACCGAGTTGCCTGCGGTAGAGCGTGACCATGTCCGGGATGCGCGCCCAGTTGCCGTTGGGCGTGTGCGAACGATCGTAGGTCGTCGGCGTGTAGCCGGCGGTTTTCAATTGCTCGGTGCTGATCAAATTGGCGTTGCGCGTGAGTTGGCGCGCGAGGCCCAGCATCAGAGTTAAGCCTTGCTCCGCAGTAGAGATATTCGCCCTGCGGCGAATTGTCAGCAATTCGACGCCGGCGGCGTTGCAGGCGGAACTGTCGATGTTGCGGCTGGTGAAGCCGTATTTTTGCACGAATTTGAGCGAGGTCCCGGCAGCCGCAAGTTCTTTCTCGCCGACCGTGAGTTCCTCGACGACGATCACGCTCGTGCCGGCGGCATTCTCCAATAACTCGCCTTGACTGTCGACCAGGCGAACTTCGGCGGGGTAAATGTTTTTTGCCTGGGCGCGGATGCCGTCGCACCAGCCGCCGAAGTCCGGGGTGTCGTGCTTGCAAAAATGGGCAAACGCATCCAGGCGCTCCTGGGGAGCGCCCGGGTCGAGGACGACCTGGATGAG
>CAMLCX010000229.1 GCA_946478635.1 uncultured Pseudomonadota bacterium | reverse complement strand
CAGCACGCGGCGGCGCGGCGTATAGCGCAAAATTTCGCAGCTCAAGTTTTTCGGCAATCGAGCAATCGCGGCGGCATCGGGATGATCCGCAAGCGCCTGCCAGACAACGCCGCCAAGATCGAGTTCACAAACCTGGCGCGCGTCAGCCATGGTTACGACCGGCCTTGCGCCGGCGCAGGGCGCGGTACAGCCGTTGCCATCGGCAGGTCCAGTCATAGATCGGCGTGAGCCTGCGGTGAAAGCGGCGCGGCGAAGTGAAATCATCCACCGGAACTCGCTTGAGCCGAAACATCTCCTCGGGCGAATGCAGGTTTCCCCGGCGTATCGAGCAGGCGATCCGGTAACCCGCTTCTTCGACAAGCTTTTGCATCAATGGACTCTGGTTGCCGTAAGGATACGCGAAACTGGACGCGGCAGCGCCGAGTCGATCCTCGAGCTCGAGCCGCGATTGCAGCAGCTCCTGTTTGGCGCTCGCGATCGGCACCGTGGTCAAGCGCGGATGGCTGACGGTGTGCGAGGCGATTTCGACGCCGTGCTTATGCAATTCTTTGATTTTCGCCCAGTCCATGAGCGACGTTTCATAGCCTTCATCCCACCGGCTCGCGCCGCCGACCTCGCGCGTAACGACAAATACGGTGGCGGCAAAGCCATGCCGCATGAGCAACGGATAGGCGTGCTGATAAAAATTATCGTAGCCGTCGTCGAAACTCAGAACCACGGTCCGTCTCGCATCGCCACCCTTGCCGCGCAGCAGCGGAATGGCATCGCGCAGTGTGACGCAGCGGTATCCTGCCCCGGCGAGGTAGGCTAACTGTTCGGCAAATCGCTCCATCGAGGTCCACAAGCGCCGATGTCCGAGCGGCTCGCGCTTCTCGCCGATGTGGTGATAGTTAAGGATCGGTAACAGCCGCGCCATTACGCTTTCGCCTTCGTTCCCCCAACCGGCCTATCGGGCCGCAGGCCGCTCAGCAGCGATCCGTAAAGATCGACATGGCGCTGCGCGATATATCGCCAATCGTACTCTTCAACCCGGTGCCGTGCCTGCTCCCCGAGTTGCTCGAGGCGCCGCGCATCACGGAGCATGAATTTTAGTCCCTCCACAAGCGCCGCGACATTGTCCGGTTGAAATAACGTCCCGGTTTCACCCTCAACGACAAGCTCCCGCAAGCCCGCTACGGAGCTCGCCAACACCGGGCGACCCGCAGCATAACTCTCCAGCGCAACTAGCCCGAAAGCTTCCTCGAGACGCGATGGAATCACCGTCAAAAGGGCATTTTGCAAGAGATACGCCTTGGTATCGCCCTCGACCCAACCCACAAATCGACACTGGTCGGCGAGTCCGAGGCCATCGGCCTGAACTTTGAGGGCCACAGCTTCGTCGCCTGCGCCGGCGACAACCAACGAGCACGTTTTGTCCAAGCCCATCTGCGCAAAGGCGCTCAACAGCAGATCGGCCCCTTTGCGCCGGTGCAGCCGGCCGAGAAACAAAATATAATTGCCGGGGCGTATCGAGGCATCCAGGGACGGCGGCCGCGGTCGCGGTTCGCGCCAGCGTTTGACCTCGATGCCATTGGGTATTCTGACAATCGGCAGCACCGCGGGACAAAGGCGCTGGTAGGCCTGCTCGATCGACTGGCTCACCGCGACCCAGGCATCGGCCGCTGCCAACGACTGCTGGTAGCGGCGGCGCAGCAGCGGCTTGGCCACTCGCACGTTTTGCTCGCCGAGCCCGCCCTCGTGGTTGGTCACGACCACGGGTACCGGCAGCGCGCGGCGACACAGGGCGGCGAGGTAAGCCGGCGGATAGATGCCGTGGCAGTGCAGCAGCTCGAATTTCTGCCGCCGGTACTGCCAGAGCAAAAATGCCCGGTAGAGATCGACAAAGCGGCGAGTCGAGTAAAATCGCGGATGGCGCGCCACGGCATAGGGAAAATCTTCGTCGGCAACCTTCAGCGGACGGCGCGGTCTGGGCGCGAGCACGCTCACCTGGTGGCCGAGCGCGAGCAGCGCCCGCGCCAATTCATCGACCACGGTTTCTTGCCCGCCGCGCTTCGGCAGCGCCGTGCTGGTGTAAAGACAAATGTTCAGAAAAGATCCTCCGCGCAAATTTCGCTAATTTGCCAAAGAATGCAGGACGATTGGCGACTCCTCAGGCGCGGCGCGGCCGCAGCGATTTTAACAGCATCACCGCCAGCACCGCGAAATAACCAAGCTGAACAAAGCCGTGCGGCGCAAAGGGGGAACCCTCGATGTGTGTGAGCTGCCCGCTGCTCGCATCGATTGCAAATCCCGACACCGTATCCGCTTCGCGGTTCACCGCAAACAAATATTTGCCCGACGGATCGATAATCGGTTCGCGCGGATGGGTGCCAGGGAGCAGCCGCGACGCACAAGCAAACGGCGAACCGCCCACGACGTCGAGCACGCCGCTCGCGCCATCGATCGCATAGGCGGAAATGTCCCGGGATCGATAATTATTGACATAGAGAAATTTGCCCGACGGATGAAATATCGGCCATACCGGATAATTTCCCGCGCCGTACGGCGATCCGCTCAACTCGGTGATCGCCCCGCTGGCGCGATCGATGCTGAAACCGGAGATGCTGTTGGAGCGCAGATTGGTCACGTACGCGAACCTGCCGCCCGGATGAATCGTGAAAGCGAAGGGCCGCTGGCCCACGGGTTGGGCGGTCTTCGCGAGCGGAATCAAGCGCCCGTCCCCGGGCTCGATGCAAAAACCGCTGACGTCGTTTGAGGCGCGATTGGTGACGTAGAGAAATCGCCCGCCCGGGTCGATGTTGACCGAGCGCGGATCCTTGCCCACGCGCACCGGCGCGTCCGGCACGGGCCGGAGTTCGCCCGTCATGCCATCGATCGAATAAGCAGAAATCGTATCAGCGCCTTGATGTGCCGCGTAGGCAAAGCGTCCCGTTGGGTCGATGACCGTGTAGCGCGTACGTTGCCCCGCGGAAACCTGGCCGCTCGCAGCCGGCTTCAGCGCGCCGCAGAGCGGATCGACAGCAAAGATGGAGATACTGTTGGAATCGCGATTGGAAACGAAAGCCAGACGCCCCGCCGGATGCAGCCTGACATTGCGCGGCCGCAGGCCGGTGCGGAATGGCGAGCCCGGCATCGCCGCAAGCTTGCCCGTCACTTGATCGATTTGAAATCCCGAAATGCTTCGTTCATCCCAATTGGCGGCGTAAATGAATCGCCCGCTTGGATCCACCGTCACCGCGCGCGGATGGCGCCCGGTCGGAAAAGGCGAACCGGGGATGCGGCCGAGCCGACCGCTAGGGCCTTCGATTTTGTAACCGGAAACACTGCCGAGATCCCAATTGGCGACGTACAGATATTTGCCGCTGGGGTCGACGACGGACAGTCGCGGCCCGAACCAATCGCTCACGTAGATATGACCGGCGCTTAACAAAGGGTCGCTATTTGTCCATCGGATTCGAGATTTTTTGTGGCCATCACCTTCGGCACTAGTCCCGTCGCAAAGCTGAGTTAACATACCGGGTTTTTTACTGTCAATCATCGCTCCCACTCTCCATCGCGGCCTGGCGGGTCACCCGGCGGATTATGGCCATTCGACAGAGCTTTGACCGTTCTGAATCAATCAGCTCCGGGAACGACGGCTCTGGTAGGTCCCTCGCAGGCGCCGCGAGGACCTTTTTTTGTAGCGATTGTAATTCCAGTAGTATTGATTCGGATAGCGGCGCACGAGACCTTCGATCGCTTGATTGAGCTTTTTTTCATCAAAATCACGCGCCGGCAGCGGTTCGAAATGAAGCCGAAAACCCTTTCCCCCGGGCAATCGCTCGCCGAAAGTCATCATGAAAGCCGCATCGCTGGCGCGCTGCAATTTTCGCGGCAGAGTCATTGTAAAGGCCGGCTTGCCGAAGTAGCTCGCCCAGACGCCTTCACCGATGCCAGGCGCGTGGTCGGGCAGCAGCCCGATAGCCTCGCCACGCTGCAAGGCGCGGTAAAGCATCCGCACACCCTTGAAACTCGTCGGCGCCAAGTGCATCTGTCGATTGGTTCGGCCACTCTCCATCAAAACATCGAGCCACTGCTCCCTCGGCGGTCGATACATGACGGTCAGCGGAAAGTGGCACGCGACGTAACGCGCTGCAATCTCAAAGCAACCCATATGCGGTGAAAGGAAAATGATGCTTTGACCGCTGCGGCGTACCGTCTCAACAGCTTCCCAACCCTTGCACTCGACGACGAGACGAGCGGCGGCCTCATCATCGCGGAACCAAACCGCCGGCAGCTCGGCCAGCGCTTTGCCGTTCTGCACGATCGCGGCATGCAAGAGCGCGCGACAGGAATCCGGGTCGCGGCAAAGGCCGCTGGCACTTAAATTGTTTCTTATGCGCCGGGCATACCTGGGAGAAAACAAGTAAATGATCCAGCCGAGCACAACGCCCCAAGCGTGCAGCCAACGCAGCGGCACCTTGCTCAGCATTCGCAATAGACCCGCTAACACAAACTCATTCTCTCAGAATAAATCGGTAATTTGCGGCGGAAAGATAACACCCGCATCAAAGCACTCCCCTAAGCCGTCATGCGTCACTTCTTTAGTCGACTATTAATATGGAAGCTAGCCGGCGATGGCAAACTGTGGCAAGGTAAGCGGCGTTTGCAGAATGGATCGCTTCGCTCGGCGCCGGCAAGAGGATAGATCTCGGCGCGACCCAACAAGCAACAAATAAGTTTTCATGGATCTGCTAGAGCTCGGTTGTTCCTGTTTCACCATTCCATGGCTCAAAGAGTTTATGGATCTCGCCGGATACCCGGGCCAGGGAGCTTTCGCCGCGCTGCTCGGCGCCGCCCTGTGGCTTTACGGTCACTATCGGCCCGATCGCAAAGCAAAACAGTTGGCCTATGCGGTCGCATGGTCACTCACGATCGTGGCCGCCCTCACTCTTTTGCTGAAATATGGCCTGCGGCTTCCCCGGCCCACTCCGCGCTCGGGCTTCGGCTTTCCCTCCGGAGATAGCGCCACGGCCTTCAGCTTGGCGGCGGCGGCCGGAGCAGCCTACCCTGCAGCGGCGCCTGCCTTTTATTTTCTCGCGGCACTCGCCGCCATCACACGGCTTTATTTTCGCGCCCATTTCGTACGGGATGTTGTCGGCGGAGCTGCGCTGGGCACCGTCTTCGGCTACTGGGCGGCGCGCAGGTTACTGCCGGTACAAACGGGCACAAGCAAATCGTACATATGGATGAGCGCCTGGCTGCCTGGCACATTGTTGTCGGTCGGCGCCCTTTCATTTTTCTGGGTTTTGGAGAGCGCCATTGCCCGGCACAAGATCGGCGCGGATGTGCCTGCGGCCGCTGCCGTCGCGCGGATCGAGTTTGGCACGGCGCCGGCGCGCGCCTATCTTCTCGCCGGCTGGACAGACGATCGAGTTTGGCCGTCCGAAGCGATACCGTACAACTGGGTCGATGGGCTCAACGCGGCGCTCGCGCTGGATATTCCCACAGCGCAGGATTTGCGCGTATTGATTCGCGCCTATCCGTACCGGCCGCAAGGATTTCTATGCCAGCGCGGCATCGTTCGCATCAATGGCGCTCTGCTCGGGCAATTTTTTCTCGAGCAGGATTGGCAAAACTATGCGTTGAAAGTACCCCGCCGGCTTTTGCTGCAGGGCGGCAACCGATTGGATTTCACTTTTAGATACTCGGATCGAGCCAACTGGCACGGCTTGAACCGCGAGGGAAAGGCGCTGAGCGTCGCTTTTCAGCGATTGTCTTTGCTTCCGGATTGAGCCAAGTCGGCGCCCCAGCCCGGATTATTCATGCTACGAGGAAACCTAACGACACTCCGTTGATCGAGGTGTGACCCTGGAGGAACGAAGGCAGCGGCGCGAAGTTTGACCTTTTCGCTGCTGACCTTAAGGGCAACTCGACCACTTGCATCTTGAAGGCACAACCATCTTACATTTTTGCGGAGGGGGGTCCCGACCCGCCGTTTTTTTTACGGATCGAAACCCCCCGGTAGAATAATCACATGCCGTACCCCATGTGTCACCCGGCGGAAATTGGAGTGCTTCATGGGTTAAACTCATCATCGCACTAAACCGGCGGTCTGCGGCCCATGACGAGCCCCACGACGAAGAGAATCAGAAAGACCACGAAAAGAATCCACGCGATCTGTGTTGCCGTGCCGGCAATGCCGCTAAGCCCCAGTAATCCGGCAATCAGCGCGATTACAAGAAATGTGACTGCCCAGTTCAACATCGACGTTTCCCCCTTTCCACGGCTGCCCTTCGGCACAACCGTCTCATCTACCCGTCACAAGCGCACGAGGCCGAGAATCCCCGTTATAATTAGATACAGAGCGACGATGTAATTCAGCAGGCGCGGTATCATCAAAATCAAGATCCCCGCAATAAGTGCGGCCAAAGGTTGTAACGCAACGTAAACCTGCATCGAGTGCTCCAATCGCACCCCGCATCATTCATTGCGCCTCAGCGCAACTCTTCGACACGACCCAGTTTGATGCCACTTTGATTGCCAATAAGATCAACGCGGACCTTGGCTATGCCCCGGTGGATCATCCCCAGAGCGCGCGCAGCGGCTTGCGACAAATCGATGATGCGGTCTTCGACGAACGGCCCGCGGTCATTGATTTCCACATCGACCGTTTTGCCATTGCTCAAGTTGGTCACTTTGGCCTTGCTGCCCAAGGGCAAGGATTTGTGCGCCGCAGTCAGCTTGGAATCGTCGAAAATCTCGCCGCTCGCCGTTTTCTTGCCGTGAAAACCGGGACCGTACCAGGATGCTTTTCCCGTAACGACGGGCCTGAGCGTTGCTTTCGCGGTTGAGTTGTTGTTGACGGCGGCTTCCAATATCGCTTGCCGCTCCGGCACGGCAGTCTCCATGATGGCTACATCGCTTGCGGGCATCGCTGGTGCCGGCGCCTGCGCGCATCCGTGCGTAAGGGCGGTGGCGGTCACAATGGCCAATGCAGACACGTAAAACCGCGAGGGCATTTGCGTCTTTTGAATTGGCGACAACATACCCAATACCAAAAGTCATCATCGTTCCAGCATCATTAACGATCCATTGCCGGAAACCGGACCAATGCCGTTCCGCCGGCCAACCCGCTTCGCCATGGTCTACAGAGACTGGAGCACGAGACGCTTTTTCATGCGCAGGCGCTTCGCGATCAACAGGTCGTTCAAAATGTAGGACACAAGAACGTCGGCGTTGGCCTGGTTGCCAACGATCGGCATAACTTCATCGGTAACCGCCGCAATCAGAGCCCCAAGTGTTGTGTCGATATGTTTGTTCGCGCGCATTCTCGCCTCCCCTATTTCTCTGCTTGACCGTCGCGCTGTAAGCGCGCCAGGAAGTTGAGCAACCGACATGCCATCGATCCGGGAGTGAAAAATTGCCTTTGAAAACTTTGCTGTACACATTTCAGCGTAGTTTCTTTCAGACACCGAACAGAGAGTTTCCCCTTCAAAATGTCGGAATTACCCTAACGCAAATTTCCAATCCGACTCCCGTCAGGGTTTTTCCTCCCGGTC
>CAMLCX010000228.1 GCA_946478635.1 uncultured Pseudomonadota bacterium | reverse complement strand
TTAGTTTTTTGGTTGCGGCTCTTCCGCGCCAGGGTTAGAAAGAATCGCAATGAAATCTCTCTTGATCGTCTTTCATTCCAAGACCGGCGGCACCTATCAGATGGCTGAGGCCGCCGCTCGGGGAGCGCGCTCCGAGCCGGAAGTGGCGGTTGATCTGGTTCACGCGGCCGAAGCGGGACCAAACGAGCTGTTGCAGGCCGACGGCTACATCTTCGCCACGCCCGAGAACCTGGCCATGATGTCGGGCATGATGAAAGACTTCTTTGATCGCACCTACTATGCCGTTCTGGATCTCATCGTCGGCCGCCCTTACGCTACCTTGATCTGTGCCGGCAGCGACGGCGAAAACGCCGCGCGCCAGATTCAACGCATCGCCACCGGCTGGCGCCTCAAGGCCATTGCCGATCCGATCATCGTCTGCACCCACGCGCAGACTCCCGAGGCGATCCTCGCTCCGAAGGAGATCGGTGATTTCGATTTGCAGCGCTGCGAAGAAATTGGCGCAACGCTCTCAGCGGGCCTGACGCTCGGTATCTACTGACCTAGTAAAATGAGATTTCTCGTGCAGCTCACCTGCGCCGCGACAATGGCGGCGGCCGGTCGGTAGTAACCAACCGTTACAGTCCGCTGATTGAAGACAGTTCTCAATGCGACTCTGTCAGAAGTTTGCCTCTGAAAAATCGTCGTTTGTAAGGATTCTTCCTTCTTAAGAGGCGCCTACACCACTTCGAAAGAACGATAATCGCTGCGATTCGCCTTTGAATGATCGCGTGGCACATTCTTTGATGCGCGATAGAAATGACGGGAGGGACGATTATGAATCATTCGACACCCTACTGGTTTTCCTTTGCTGTTCTTGCTCTGACCATCACTTCGCTCGCCGGCTGTGTGCCGGTGGAGCGAGTCGCGCGACCCACATTGGATGAGGTGCGTTTAGGCAACGCCCGCGGCCAGGTGACCGCGGATACAAGACTGGACGCGGGTGAAATTGCCGGTGAGGTGGACCGAATCGATCGAGACCGCCGGGAAATCTATGCGATCGCCGACGATGGCCGCAGGCAAGTCATACCCTATGACGACATTCGAACGCACGTCGTATATCACGGCTGGGGCTACACCATCGACAATTTGGAGGCGGGCGACCGGATCGCCTTCCAACGTTTGCCGAGAACCGCCTCGTACATTGACACGATCCGCGTGCTCGAACCCGTGCAGGCCCGCTCGGGACCAACCATCGCGCGCTCCCCTACTCTTGATCGGCGCAGAGCAGACGTCGTGGAAGGCACTGTCGAGAGAATCGATCAGGGTATTGGAACTTTTGAATTGAGACCCGGCAGCAGCGGTAGAACGATCACGGTTTCCGTTCCTTACAATGCAAAATCTGCGGACGTTGACAGTTTTCGCGGGTTGCGGCGCGGCGACCGCGTCAGGGTCGAAGGCGAATTCGTCAACCCCGAGAGCTTGCAACTGCTGTCGTTCCTTTTGCTGCGCGACCGGTAAACCAACGCCAAGAAGGACGGTGTAGAGGAACTGCCTTGGCACCTTCGGGGTGAGCTGGAAAGTGTCAAAGAAGCGATGTATCTTTAAAAAAGGACCGCAGCTTATTTCGCGAAGGAAGTTGTCCAGGCAGAAAATTGTCGTTGTAACCATGGCTCCGGAAAGGAAGATCTAAAATGATACGCGCGATGACACTAGCCGTAATGATTTTGATCGTTTTCGTTTTCACTAGCGGCAAGGCCAACGGTCAGACGGTGCTGCCACCCCAAGAAGCAGCCAGAATCGTCCAGCTCCAAGATCTGAAAGCAACGCCTTCTCTCGTCAGTGGCGTCGTTGTCAATAATTCCCCGCATGTCATCCGCGAGATCCAGGTACTGATTAAATACCATTGGCTATGGGCCAACGAATTCAAGCCCGGCTTGGATTCTCCGGGTAGGGTCTTTGCGGTCAAAGTCGATAAAGAGCTCAAGCCGGGGGAGTCGACCGCCTTTCGCTACACTCCCGATCCGCCGCTGCCTCAACGACAGGACGGCCAGTATGAACCTGAAGTCGGAGTAGCGAGCTTCACGATCGTGAGTTCGGGCGCTACTGCTGTGCGCTGATATAATTTTCGTTTCGTTATCAAGCAATTGCGTGTACTGCTTCAGCGCAGATGAGGCGCCGGAACCTATTCCTTCGAGACCGAGCCTGCCTCAACACGGCCTAGGATTTCTTTCGTGGCGTCACAGACAAGCGCCACAAACCCTTCCGGCGTATCAGTTGCTCAAACGGTGTCCTGACAAAGTTGCTGGAACCCCTCAGCTGCACGATTTTACATGGTTTTCATGCGCTTCCTTGACAAGCCGCAGTTCCGTTCCTAACTTTTACACCTTATGATCTCAATGTTTTTCTAAGAAGGAGCCACATGTCGTCCCAAGACTGGGAAATAATAATCTGGCAGCGCGCCAACGCGCTGCTCCGTCAGGCCGAGCGTATTCAGCGCAACTTCGTGCAGATCGCCGTAAGCTCGCAATATAGAGTGTCACAGGGCAGAAGTTCTTCCTGGGAACCGCCGATTAACATCGTCGAAACCGACGAGGGTCTTTGGATCATTGCCGCGATTCCGGGAATCAGACCAGATCGAGTGGAAGTTCGCCTGCGCGACGACGGTTATCTGACGATTTCGGGCGAACGGCCCTTACCGGAGTGCTGCACTGACGGAGAGCTCAAAGTGTGGGAGATCCCGCTCGGACGCTTCGAGCGGCATGTGGGGCCATTCGGTCCCGAAGTTTCATTGGCGGTGGCAAAAACGTCCCTGGAGGACGGCCTGCTGGTGATCGAATTAAGAAAGAATTTATGACGGAGAACGCACAGGAAGCAAAAAAACAGAATCGCCGTGTCACCGTCCCGCCGGGGGCGATGTTGATTCTGCCGCTGCGCCAGTCGGTGCTATTTCCATCGACGGTTATGCCGCTGGTCGTCGGCCGCGCCGCTAGCCTGCAAGCCGTCGAAGAAGCGGTGCGCCAGCAGATCCAGGTGGGCTTTGTTGCGCAGCGCAACCCGACCATCGAGTTACCGAGTCCGGAAAACCTGTTTGCGGTGGGCACAAGCGCGGACGTTCTGCGCATGTATAACCTGCCCGACGGGCAACGCCAGATCATCGTTCAAGGGCGGCAGCGTTTCGAGATCGCGGAATTTCTCCAGACCGAGCCTTTCCTGATCGCGCGGGTCACCCTGATTCAAGAGCAGACGCCCCAAACAGAAGAATTTCAGGCGCGCATCATCAATCTGCGGCAAGAGGCTGGCAAAGCTCTCGCTCTGCTGCCGGAGCCGATGATGGAGCTCAAAGTCGCGCTCGAACGGATCGATAATCCTTTGGCGTTGATCGACATCATCGCCAGCACGATCGATGTGCCACTAGAGGAAAAACAGGAATTGCTGGCCACCTTGGAGCCTGAGCAGCGCTCGCAAAAGGTCTCCGAAAAGCTGGCGCGGCAGATCTCTTTGCTCGAACTCAGCAAGAAGATCGGCGACGAGACCAAGGGGTCCCTCGATAAAGCGCAGCGCCAGTACTTCTTGCGCGAGCAGCTGAAGGCGATCCAGAAAGAACTGGGCGAAGACAGCGGCGAAAATGTCGAGTTGGAAGAACTGCGCAAGAAGGTTCGGGAAGCCAAGATGCCGCCGCATGTCGAGGTTGAAGTCCAGCGCGAGCTGAGCCGCTATGAACGCATGCCCGAGATGGCGGCGGAACGGTCGATGATCCGCACTTATCTCGACTGGATGGTCGAACTCCCCTGGGACGTCAGCAGCGAGGAACAAATCGATCTGCCGCGGGCCCGGCAAATCCTCGACGCCGATCATTACGACCTGGAAAAGGTCAAAAAACGCATCGTTGAGTTTCTTGCCGTGCGCAAGCTCAATCCCGCGGGCAAAAGCCCGATCCTATGCTTTGTCGGCCCCCCGGGCGTCGGCAAGACCTCGCTGGGTCAAAGCATCGCGCGAGCGATGAACCGGAAGTTTGTCCGCCAGAGTCTCGGCGGCGTGCACGATGAGGCGGATATCCGCGGCCATCGACGCACCTACATCGGCGCTCTGCCCGGCAATATCATCCAGGGGATCCGCAAGGCCGGCACCAACAATCCGGTGTTCATGCTCGACGAGATCGACAAGCTTGGCGCCAGCTTTCACGGTGACCCGTCGGCGGCCTTGCTCGAAGTCTTGGACCCGGCACAAAACACGTCGTTCCAGGATCACTATCTGGGCGTCGATTTCGATCTCAGCAAGGTGATGTTTATCGCCACCGCCAATGTGCTCGATACGATTCCGGGGCCGCTGCGCGACCGCATGGAGATCATTCCGCTGGCGGGTTACATCGAAGAGGACAAGCTCGCGATCGCGACCAACTACCTCGTGCCGCGGCAAATCACTGAGAACGGCCTCAAGCAAGAGCAAATTACCTTTGAGCCGGACGCGCTCCGGGAAATCATTCAAGGCTACACCCGCGAGGCCGGTGTGCGTCAACTTGAACGGGAGATCGGCTCGGTCTGCCGCGGCGTCGCCACGCGGGTAGCGGAAGGCTCGTCGGAAAACATTACGGTAACGCGGGCCTTGGTGAGCAACTATCTCGGCAGCGCCAAGTTCTTCAATGACATCGCGTTGCGGACGAGTATGCCCGGCGTCGCCACCGGCCTGGCATGGACGCCGGTCGGCGGCGACATCCTATTCATCGAAGCGACCAGGATGATGGGGCAAGGAAAGCTCCAGCTAACAGGGCAGCTCGGCGAGGTCATGAAGGAAAGCGCGCAGGCGGCAATGAGCCTGGTGAAATCGCGCGCCGATTCTCTCGGCATCGATGCTGATTTGTTCCGCAATCAGGATATCCATGTGCATATCCCCGCAGGGGCGATCCCCAAAGACGGACCCAGCGCGGGAGTGACGATGTACGTTGCCCTGGTCTCGCTCCTGCTTGGTCAACGGGTCAACAAGGACGTCGCCATGACCGGGGAAATCAGTTTGCGCGGGCTCGTGCTGCCGGTCGGCGGCATCAAGGAAAAGGTCCTGGCCGCCAAACGCGCGGGCATTAGGACCGTGCTGCTGCCTGACCTGAATCGCCGGGATCTGGAAGATATTCCTCCGGCCGCATGCGCGGGGATTCACTTCGAATTTCTTGCGACGGTCGATGAAGCGCTCGAGCACGCTCTCGAGCCGGACATGGCCCCGCGGCCTTCGCCTCGTCGCCCGGAGATTCAGCCGAACGCCTGATGCGGAATCCGGGATTATTAACGGTAATCTCGTGGCACATGAGGTCGAGACCCGGCTGAAGGAAATTTGCTAAGAACCTTTAGCGATGAACACGAGTGCCGTCTTGTCTTCGTAGACCAATCTAAATCGCTCATCGGCTCGCAAAAGCGCCGCTAACACTTGCTTCGGATGAGATATAACTAACCGCGACTTAGCCAACTCAGGGTCGGACTCCCACCCGTTCTTGCCGAGCCACGTGTCAACCGCGCGGCTTATGCGGGCATCGCCGTGCAAGTTGGTTCGGCCATCCATTGAAACCGGGATCTCCGGCAGCGCCCAAATGAGATAACCGCCCCAATTAAAATGGTTGTAGATCGGCCCAGGGAGTCGTTTTTCTCTAATAAACGCAACCGCGTCAACGGGATAGATCTCTTTGACCAACTGTTGCAATCTCGTCGTCGAGATCTCCCGCTGATGGGCGATAAACAAGATCACAACGCCGAGTCCAACGCCGACCAGCACGCGATTGAGCCAATTCCAACGATAGCGTCCAACCAAGGGAAGGAAAGATTGGAGCTGAGTAATGATCAGCACCGCCGAGACCACCGCGAACCAGACGTCTCGGCGCGCTCTGATGCCAAGCACCGCGCTCAGTAACAGCAGCGCCGTCGGAAAGAATGACAAGCGCCGCTGCCAGCCCAGAACGAACGCAGCCGCGAGCAACAACAATCCGACTAACCAATCGGGCGCATTTTGGAATGAGAGGGGCAGCAACTCCGTTACAATCTGGAAGGCTCCGGTGAATTCGACGTATTCGAAGACCGGCTTGTATACGTTGAAGGTATAGGGATTGATCAATGTCGATACCACGCAAGCAAAAAAGATCAGCAATATTTTCCCGAGCCGGGTTTGAGCTCGATCATGAGAAACCGTCGAAACCATTATTTTAATCCTGGCAAGAAGCAGCTCGAAAATATAGAGACCGAAAACCGCAAGACCGTAAACAAACTGAATATGCAGATTCGCCCATAGTACGAACAGGGGCGCCAAGATGTAGAGACGTTGAGGCTCTCCGTATCTGCGAGCAGCAAAAATACAATTGAGCTCAAGAATAAAGAACAGGATCGTAAAATCCCAAGGGCGTGGGGTATAGATCGGCGCCATTGCAATGATCGCTGTCCCCACGAGCGCCACCTCCGCCAAGATCGGCAGCGAAGCCTGCCGCACCGCGAGGTACAGCGCGAAGGCAATTGCTAATGTCATTGCGACATTGAAACCAACGATACCTAACAGCCCAAACTGACGATGGAGCAAAAATACGATAACGTCGAAGAGCCAACTATACGCGATCCAGGGTTTGCCCGCTCCGTAGGCGGAGAAAACATCCACCTGCGGCACCTGCCCGTGCTCTATTACCCATTGGCCCACACGGAGATGCCACCAGATATCCGGATCCGTCGCCGGATCCATCGAAAGAAGGATCGGGATGCTGAACAGCAAGAGCCATATCAGCGAACGGCGGACAGTTTCCTCGAAATTGATCGAATCAATTGACATCACGCTAGGCTGTTCGAAGCTCGATGACGATAGTCAAAATCAAGACAGAGAGGGGTTGTCTCCGAGTTGACGTCCAGACCGGAACTGATTATAGCCCGGCTTAGGGTTATCGCCAACAAAAGTATGGGTTGAATAGACTGCAGGTACGCTTTGGACTGAGCCCTTCCGATTGGAGACTTTTCAAAGAGAGTTGAGGGGCACGGCCGGCAGTAAGTGTTGGTTGAATAGCCATCTCGGGGCCTGAGGCGAAAGCCGCTATTGTGGAAGGTGGGCTGGAGGCCAGCCCCTACCCCGCTTTGCGAAATCCCCACTGCACCAAAGGCCTAACGGCAGCCCGATCAATTTCCACGAGAGAGTACTGGATTAATGCGCTCTCCACTTCTGAGAAGAGATGTTCTCTGTCTTTACCAGTGCGAGCTTCCACGGACGACCCAGAACGAGCAGGTGGGAGTAGAAGAAGTCCGAATCTTTCGAAATAACGATGCGTCCCTCTGACTTGTTTTTCAACAGCCTGTAAAGATTCAAAGCTCCAGAATTGCTATCAGCAGCCCGCCAGGGTCTTGCGCATTCAGGCGTGAGATAATACACACCAGAAGAAAACCGTTCGAGGAGACCAACCATGAAAAACCAGTACGACGGCGGCAGCGCCTTAGTCGAAGCATTCCGCAAGCTCGGAGTCGAGTACATCCTGTCCTCGCCGGGGACCGAATGGGCGCCCGTGTGGGAAGCGATGGCCGACCAGATTCACCGGAAAAAGAGCGGTCCCAAGCTCCTGGATGTGTGGCACGAAAC
>CAMLCX010000227.1 GCA_946478635.1 uncultured Pseudomonadota bacterium | reverse complement strand
TAAAAATTTACAAACGCTAATTTTAAACTTCGATCAGCCGCACACCCGGCGCTAGATTCTGCGCGTTACCCATCGCTCAGCGGCTGCGGAAGAGACGCTTAAAAAACCCGCTGAACCCTTTCTCCGCGCTTTGAGGCAAGCCGGTTGCGGCAAGCTTGCTGGAATCCAAATCCACTGACGGGTTTTCCACCGGCCCGGCAACTTTCAACGGCACGACAATCCGTCCTTGCCTGTCTTTGAAGAAGGTAGTCACCTTGCCGCGTCCCGCGCGGCTGGACGCTTGCGGTGAAAGCGCCGTGCTGATCGCTACATTCAAGGTCGGTTGTTCGATGGTCATGGTGCCGTCGCCGGTAACCTCCATCTGCGGGTTGATGAGGTAGAGACGAGTGAACTCGGCATAGCCGCCGCCGATGATAAAGTCCGCCTCCATTCTTTGAAACGTCGTCGCTTGGTGCTGTTCATCCTTGGACAAGCCAATCATACCGGTCACGCGCTCGATCTTCTTGATGAGATTGACATTGGTCAGCTCACCATCCCGGGCAACCAGTTTGCCATTGCCTTGCAAGCGTCTACTCACCGGCCCGGCGCCCATCGGCAACCGAATGGAAGCTTCGCCGTTCAGGGTGCCCCT
Organism: uncultured Pseudomonadota bacterium; assembly: GCA_946478635.1. Next base: position 6,950 of record CAMLCX010000227.1, on the reverse strand, counting down.
TAAAGCGCGTTTGCCATGAACTTTCACGTCTTTGAACAAGCCGCGAATTTGCGTCACCAGGCTGCTCGAAGGACCGGTGACGGTCATGTTCAGGTCCATGGGGCCGGAAACTTCCGTGTCGCGCGGCGCCAATCCAAAGACGGATAAAATTTGAAAAATCGGCCTGGCATCGACGTCGTTGCCGCGCAGAATTAAATTCAACCGCGGCGTTGCCGAGAGATTGCCGATGTTGCCTTGCAGCGGCAACGTGAGGTCATGAATCGTGAGGCGGTTATTCTTTAGCTCAAGCAGCCCCTTGTCTTCTTGATACTCGAGCTCTCCCGCCAGGGACACGGTCTTGAGCCCTGGATAACTAAACGATGCACGAAACGGAAACGGTGCCTCCGTGGTAAAATCGCGCAACGCAAGATCAATGCCCTTGATATGGACAGGTGACTGGCCTTTGGAAATCACATTGAGCTCGCCGTCGCGAATACTCAAATTACCGGAAATCAACAGCGGTGCGGCGTGCGTGTCTGCCGATGTTTTTGCGGTTTCGGCGCGTCGTTTGGCTTCACGCCGGGCGCCGGCCTGAGTCTTCCTGTCGGCAATGTCAGAATAGTTAAACGTACCATCGGCCTGCTTGACTAAGTTGAAGGTGGGCTTTTCGAGCACGAGCTCGAAAACTTCGAAACGGCCTTTGACGAGCGGCCAAAATCTTAGCCGCAATCGCATCTGCTGCGCGGAAAAGAAAGTGTTGTCGGCATTGGCCGGCGAGGCGGCAAAAACTTTTAGATTTGACAGACGAATGGCCGGCGTCGGAAAAAGACTCAGCCGAACTTCGCCGACGTCGAGGCGACGATTTAAGGTCTCTTCCAGCCGAGGTAAATAGGTGCGCTTGAATAGTCCCAGGTCGATGAAATGGGGAACCACAAGAATCGCCGTGAAGAGCAAGCCTAAAACCGCGAGGCTGATCCAGGCGGCCTTCTTGATTTTGTACCGTCGTGACGGCAAGGCCAGACTTGGCGATGTTACGGCATTGGACATGTGGGCGACTCTTTCGAGCGAATATTATACGCGATTGGCGCTTCTTTCCAAATAAACCACCGCCGCTCCGGCTCATCGCGCCAGCTCCATTTAAACGTCGCAAGCGAACGGCGATTTTTGAGAGTGCCGAATGGTAGCTACGGAATCAACTATTTGTTAGCATAGCGCACTCTAAAGGTCCGCCTCGCATTGGAACTCGCACTAGAAATCCTGCCTCAGGTCCTGTTGGACGGCATCGTCCTGGGCTTCATGTACGCGCTCATCGCCTTGGGCTACACCATGGTTTACGGTGTGCTCGAATTCATCAACTTCGCGCATAGTGAGATTTTTGTCCTCGGTGCTTTTGTCGGCGTCGAAGTGATGTTGCTCCTGCAGAGCGCGGGTTTGCTCAGCACGCTTCATCCGGCGGCGGTATTATTATTGGTTATTTCAACGGGCATGTTCATCAGTGGTATCGCCGCGATGGCGCTCGAGCGGGTTGCCTATCGTCCGCTCCTCGGCGGGCCGCGATTGGTCGCGTTGATTTCGGCGATCGGCGCATCATTTTTTTTGCAAGACGCCCTGCGCCTTTTCGAGAGCTTATGGCGGAATACGTTTTATCTGAATTACCCAAGTCTGGAATTTCTCGATCGGGCCGTGCCGCTTACCGCGGCTTTGGTCATTCCGGTAAAATCCATGCTGGTCGTCTGCACGGCGTTAGTGACCCTCGGTGGACTGCACTTCTTCGTCAATCGCACCAAGCTCGGTATGGGGATTCGCGCCGTCGCGCAGGACCCGGACACGGCATCGCTGATGGGGGTTCCGGTCAGGCAGGTGATCGCGCTCACTTTTTTTGTCGGTGGCGCGCTCGGCGGGTTGGCCGGGGTGCTGTTCGGCATCCATTACAGCCTGGTTAATCCCTACAGCGGCTTCATTCCCGGCATGAAGGCGTTCACGGCCGCTGTTCTCGGCGGCATCGGCAATATCTCGGGTGCGGTGGTCGGGGGCATGATACTTGGGCTTCTGGAGGCTTTCGCTGCGTCCTATCTGTCGTTGTTAACCGACGGCGCCTTCGGCGCGGAGTATAAGGATGTCGTCGCGTTTTTAGTGTTGATCCTTATTCTGATCTTTCGGCCCAAAGGATTGCTGGGTGAAACAGTGCGGGAGAGCAAGGCATGAGCGGGATGCAGGCAGCGTTGGCTCTGTCCGGTTATATTGCCGCCAGTTGCTTGCTCGCATTTTTATTCCCGCAATCGGTTCTGGCTTTCCTCGCCGTTCAGGCCTCGCTGGTGATGCTCTACTACGTAGCGGCGCCGCGCGAGGTGAAGCTTTTTCTCGGCGCGCTATTGCTCTTCGTTCTTGTGCCGGCTTTAGGCTGGGCTAACGGCTACTATTTCGAAATTGCGATCCAGATCGGTATCTTCGTTGCCCTGGCTCTGGGGCTCAACATCGTCGTTGGGTTTGTCGGTCTGCTCAATCTCGGTTTTGTTGCCTTTTACGCCATCGGCGCTTATCTATGGGCGATCTTCGGCTCGCCGCAAGCCAACGCTTTCATTCCCGGCGGTTATTTCCCGGTTTCGCCAAACTGGTTCTTTGTCTTTTTCTTGCTGAGCATTGCGGTGGGCCTGCTCACCGGAATACTCCTCGGTTTGCCTGTGCTGCGGTTGCGCGGCGATTATCTCGCGGTCGTTACGCTCGGCTTTGCCGAAGTCGTGCGCGCGCTGGTCAATAACTTGGACAAGCCGATCAATTTCACCAACGGTCCGCGAGGGATCTCGCCGATAACCAAACCTCCGCTGTTTTTCGAACCCCTGCTTCAATTCGCCGGCCTTGAAGTACCGAGCGCCAAGCTTTACCCGCTGTACTTTTATTTTCTGATACTTATCATCGTCGGCGTGATTATTCTCGTTACCCGGCGTTTGGAAAACTCGCGCGTCGGCAGGGCTTGGAAAGCGATCCGTGAAGACGAAATTGCCGCCGCCGCCATGGGCGTGCCGGTGGTGCGAATGAAATTACTCGGCTTTGCCGTAGGCGCGTCGTTTGCTTCGGCCGTTGGCGTGCTGTTCGCCGCCAAGCAGGTCTTCATCAATCCGGAAAGTTTCACGTTCATGGAATCCATCGGTGTTCTGGCAATGGTCATTTTGGGCGGCATGGGTTCGATTCCCGGCGCGATTCTCGGCGCCACCGGCGTGACCATCCTCAATCTGCAGCTGCTCAAAGGCTTATCGCTTTGGCTCAATGGGCTGCGTCAATCCGGCGCCGAACTGACGATACCCTTCCTCGGCAGTTATTCATTGAGCCAGCTTCCGGCGCAGTTCGAGCCGGCGAAATATGAGCGCATGGTGTTTGGTTTGATTCTGATTCTCATGATGATCTTTCGTCCTCAGGGAATCCTGCCGCCAAGCCAGGAGCGCAAGAAGTAAGATGGCGCTGCTCGAGCTGCATGGCGTCTCGAAGCGTTTCGGCGGGTTGCAGGCGCTCGAGAACGTGAGCCTCCAGTTGGACGACGGCATGATCGCCTCGCTCATCGGCCCCAACGGCGCCGGCAAGACGACGCTGTTCAATACTTTGACCGGTCTTTACCGTCCCGACGCAGGCGAGATTCTTTTCCAGGAACGCTCTCTGGTCGGTCTGAAGCCGGACAAAATTACCGCGGCCGGCATCAGCCGCACGTTTCAGAATATTCGACTTTTTTCCTACATGACGGTCTTGGAAAATGTCCTGGTCGGCATGCACTCGCGCTTGCACACGGGATTGCCGGCGATTCTGCTCAACACCGGCGGCTTTCGTCTCCAGGAAAAAGCGGCGCGCGTGAAAGCGATGGAGATCATCGATCTCACCGGCCTGCGCGGCCGTGAAAACGAATGGGCCCGGCAGTTGTCCTACGGTGAACAGCGCCGGCTCGAAATTGCCCGCGCGCTGGCCGCCGCGCCGCATCTCTTGCTGCTCGACGAACCGACTGCAGGGATGAACATCGCCGAGGCGCGCTCCCTGATGGCGCTTTTCAAGCAGCTGATCGGCACTTATGTCAAAGCGATTCTTTTAATCGAGCACAATATGCGCGTGGTCATGGGGATCTCGCATTGCGTGCATGTATTGGATTACGGCGAGAAGATTGCCGAAGGACATCCGGACGACGTACGCCGCGACCCGCGGGTGATTGAAGCGTATCTCGGCCAGGGTGTGTGGACCGAGCATGCTCAAAGTTAATGACATTCATGTAGATTACGGCGCCATTCACGCGCTGAATGGCTTGTCCTTTGCTGTCGAGCAGGGCGAGCTCGTCACTTTACTTGGGGCCAACGGGGCGGGCAAGACGACCACTCTCAAAACGGTATCGGGATTACTGCGTCCAGTGCACGGATCCATTTTTCTGGACGGGAATGCATTGCAAAAAATTGAGGCCCACGAAATCGTTCGCCGGGGTGTCGCTCATGTTCCGGAAGGCCGAAAAGTCTTTCCCCGCTTCACGGTGCTGGAGAATCTCAAGGTCGGCGCTTATGCCCGCACCGGCGCGATCGAGGCGGAACTGGATTTTGTTTTTGAGATGTTTCCGCGCCTGAAGGAACGGCAAAGGCAATACGCCGGCACTCTCTCCGGCGGCGAGCAGCAAATGCTCGCCATCGGCCGGGCGCTGATGGCGAAGCCCAAACTATTGCTGCTCGATGAACCATCCATGGGCCTGGCGCCAAAGATTGTCGAACAGATTCTCGAAAACATCCGCGCCATCAACAAAGCGGGCGTAACCGTCTTGTTGGTGGAGCAGAATGCCGCCATGGCGCTGGCGATCTCGCATCGTGGCTACGTGTTGGAAACCGGGGCGGTGATTCTCGAAGGCGCGGCGAGCGAACTAGCGGGCAACGATCTGGTCCGGCAGGCGTATTTGGGCGGATAAATGATCATCGCCGCCTTTAAACGGCGGCGACTTACGGTTAGACTTAAACCCAGTGCAATACCAAACTCGACGGTTCACATTTGGTCCGAGCGGCGTGACACCGGCGATCAAGTTTCTCTTGATCATCAATACGGCCGTGTTTGTCGTACAAACCTTGGTCGGTTCGGCGACGGACTTTCGCTTGGAATATTACTTCGGTCTGGTTCCGCCGCTGGTCCTCAAAGAACTGTATCTCTGGCAAATTTTCACCTACCAATTCCTGCACGGCGGGCTGTTCCATATTTTGTTCAATATGCTCGCGCTGTGGATGTTCGGCTGCGATCTGGAGCGCCGTTGGGGCAGTATTTTTTTTCTCCGCTACTATTTCATTTGCGTGATCGGCGGCGGCCTGTTGAACACGCTGTTCCTGCCGAATCAGCTGGGTCCGAGCATCGGCGCATCGGCCGGAGTCTACGGCATCCTGCTCGCCTACGGGCTGATCTATCCGAACCGCGTCGTCTACCTGTACTTTCTTTTCCCCATCAAGATGAAACACTTTGTCTGGATCATCGGCGGCATCGCGCTTTATTCTTCGATCACCGCCGGTCAAAGCGGCATCGCGCACCTGGCACACCTCGGCGGCATGGTCTTCGGCTACCTTTACCTGCGCGGCGGCAGTCCGTTCGAGTGGTTCAAAGATTATCTCGATCGCCGTCGCCTCAACCGTCTGAAACGGCGCTTTCATCTCTACCCGGGTGGCAAGGACGACGATCGCGGGCCGACGGTGCACTAACCAAGCGGCTCGGCGGCATCAGTCTAACACTGGCGGCGAAGTATTTGGGGCGTGACCCGAGCGCGGTATCGTTGACCGTGCCGGTTGTCCGGCTCCGCCAGATGCTGGCGTCGAACGCCCAGCTGGCCCGGAAGTTGGCCGAGTTGGAGAAGAAATACGACGCCCAATTCAAGGTGGTCTTCGACGCTATCCGCCAGTTGATGGCGCCGCCGGAGCCGAAGAAACGAAAGATCGGATTTCTGGTGGAAGAGAAAGCCCCCTCCTACGGCCACAGCTCATTGAACCAAATCTTGAACGGTCCTTTTCTTGCTGTTGCCTGATGCCTCGTGCCTGACTTCACATTTCGACGTTTCGAGAATTCCCGAAGCGTGGAAGTTCCCCTCCGAGTTGCATTTGTCTTGAACGATTTGAACAGAGCGATAGCGGTGGAACGGCTTGAACGTTTTGAACGAGTTTTTTCCTACTATTGCCTCGTGCCTATTTGTTAAGCGGGCTGCGGTATTGCCTATCCCTTCTCCTTTTGCCTTTATCCTTTAAGAGCTGTTGACGGGATTATATAAAGCCGATATAAAGACTATATGAAAACTCTAACGATTACCGATGCCAAGAAGAACCTGGGCCGATGGCTCGAGGCGGCGGCGCGGGGGGAGGATATCGGCATCGTTTGCGGCGCCGATATCGTTGCGCTTCGGAAGGTTGACGTCGAGTCCACCGATTATGCACAGCGGGAATACGGCGCCACAACCGAGCAGGTCGCCACCCTGGAAAAAGCCACCGAGCAGCGCTATCGGCGCTTGAAGCGGGGCAAAAACCTCGCATGGATGACTGCGCAGGATCTAAGGAAGATGCTTGAGTAGAATCCTCGCCATCGACCCGGCAGTTATCCGGCGTCTTCGTGCGCTGCCAAAGAGCGAAAAAGTGGAGTGTCTTCTTGCTCTTTGCGACCTGGTGGACGGCTTTGGTCAGCCCCACGTGCACAGCGGTCTCGGCATCCGCAAGTTGGGAGGCAAACTTTTCGAATGCCGCGGCAATCGCGGCCTGCGATTTCTCTTTCAAGACCGAGGCGCGGAGCTTTACATTTCCTTCCTCGGCAACCACGACGAGATCAGAACCTTGCTGCGCCGCGGCACTTACCGCTGACCTTGGCGGAAGTGGATTCTGTTCACTCATTGTTTTTTGAACATTTTACGTTTCGGGACGAACGGGAAATGCGAACGGGAAATGGGACGTTGTTGACTAGCTGGACAAAGTAGAGTAAACGGTCTCCACCGAATTGGA
>CAMLCX010000226.1 GCA_946478635.1 uncultured Pseudomonadota bacterium | reverse complement strand
ATCCCGCTCGCTTACATTCTGGTGCTCACGGCGATGCAGTTCACGCCGGTGAGCTATGTCGCGCCAGCGCGCGAGATCAGCATCCTCATCGGCACCGTGATGGGCACGCGCCTGCTCGGCGAGAGCGATGCGCCGCGCCGTTTGGCCGGGGCCTGCGCCATGGTACTGGGTGTGGTGGGGTTGGCGGTGGGATAAAACCGCTTCGTTCAAAAGTTCAAGGGTTCAAAAGTTCAAAGTGTCCGGAAGCTCGGCCGTGGAATAAATTAACGACGTTCAAGTCGTTCAAAATGTTCAAAACGTCCGCCCAAGCAAGAACGAAGAGTATGAAAAACGATTCGTTCAAAGATTTCGTGCTCGATCAATTGCATGAGTTGGAAGACATCGAAGCGCGGGGGATGTTCGGCGGGTTTGGCCTGTACCACGATGAAACATTTTTCGGGATCGTCCACCAAGGACGGCTCTATTTCAAAGTCGACGAATCCACCGCCAGTGAGTATCGCAAGCGCAAAATGAAACCGTTCCGGCCAAATACCAAACAAACGCTAAAAGCTACTATCAGGTCCCGGTGGAAATTGTCGAAGACGCGGAACAGCTCGCGGGCTGGGCCAAGCAGGCGCTCGATTGCCAGAAGCGACACCAGCGACGACAATCTTGATCTCCGACGAATCTACGAATGGGCTGGGTTTTCAATCGCAAATATTGACGTCCCATATCTTCGAACGTAGGGTCATGGTTTGGCGCGCTAGTGCTTTCAATTCCCTCTCCCTCTGGGAGAGACTTAGGGTGAGGGCCAGGATCGAAACTTATCAAAAGCCAAATCCGGCACGGAGGATTTAACCATGGAGGCTTTCACAGGGGGTTGTCAGCCCCCTATGTCAGTGCGGCGCGGTGCGCTACCAATGCTCGACGGCGCCGCTGTTCACCGGCAATTGTCATTGTCGCGATTGCCAGAAGGCGACCGGCGGCGCCTACGTTCCCGCGTTGGCCGTGCCGGCGCAGGCTTTGAAGGTCACCGGCGAGGTCAAGTATTACGAGAGCCGCTCCGACAGCGGCAATACTTTTAGCCGCGGATTCTGCCCGACCTGCGGCGGCAGAGTCTTCGGCAAAACTTCCGGCTTCCCGCAGTTCATGTTGATCACCGCAGGCAGCCTCGACGACCCGAGCCGCTTCAAACCGAGCATGGATTTCTTCACTTCGAGCGCCCAGCCCTGGGATCACATGAACCCCGATCTGCCGAAGTTTCCCAAGCAGCCGAAAGTATAAAGTGACGGTCATCTGAGAGGAGTTGCATCACCTAACGTCGGCTGTTGGAAAGTCGCCTCGAATTACATAATATCTCCAAAAACATCTTGAGCCTCAATGAGTCCTGAAACACATTCCCAGCTCGCTAATTTTATCTGGAGCTTGAACCAGAAGAAGTCGCTTCAATTCTCCAAGCAAATCTCCATTAGGGCTACGGAGTTGATACGCTATGCAGTGTTTCCTCGTGATGTGATTATACGATCATGGGCACGGTGGGACGAAGTTGTGTCGTTCCCACCTACTTGACCCAGGCGATGTTATCAAAGCATCTTTGAGCCGTGACTTTTGAGAAGGTCGCGGAGCCGGAAGCCGCGTGAGTGTCAACGCTGGTGCAGCTTTAGCGCGGTGGCGACAATTGGCTTGGCCCAGTCCGGTGTAAGTTTGAGATTGCGCGGGTTGCGTATCTTTCCGCGCACCATGTGGAGCACGAGTTTGGGCTTTGGGGTTTTACCGGTCGCGGGGTCGGCGTCCGCGCTGTTGTCGTAGACGCGCAGCGCTGCGAGGTGGGGCATCAGCTCTATAAGGTTGAGCCGGCTGTGCTCGAAACGCCTGTGGATATGCTCGGCGGCGATGTCGTGGCCGCCCCGGCGGACGCGAGCTTGGACTCGTTCGATGTGAAGCTCTGGAGTGGAAAGACCGACGTACCAGATATAGATCTCGATGCCTTGCGACGCAGCTTGCGCGAGCAGGCGCGGGATCGTGTTGGCGCCCAGCGTGGTTTCGAAGGCGAAGTCTTTGCGCTCGGCGGTCGCCCGTTTCAATAGCTTCACGCCCTCGTGCCATGCCGCGCTGTTGGCTTCGGCTTGTGTCAGGGTAGGGTTAGCCGCCGTCAATGCGCGCGCGGCTTCGTCGGGATTGTAGTAATCGGCGCCGGTTGCTCGAAAGATCGCGCCGCCGATGCCGCTCTTGCCTGCGCCGTTGACGCCTGCAAGAACGTAGATGCGCGACTGCCTGGGAGATGCCATGTTAAGGATTAGTTCGCGGCGTTTGTCGGTAGGGGAACACTCCTGTGGTTTACCTGATTCTAGGTTGCGCGAGATTGGCGATGTCTAATGGCTCAACGATCAGCGCCCCTTGCGAGCAGCTTTGACGGCAGCTTGTCCGAGCTTCGCAGGCGAGGCATTAAACGCGGCGTCCATGGCTTTCTTAGCTTTCGGGCTCTGCATGCGCTCCAGAAGATCGTCGAACTCCGCGCCGAGGTTATCAAGAGTGTGGGAGCGCACTTGCACCAGCGATTCGAACTCCTCGTAGGAGAGAAGCACCGCCTTGGGCGTGTCGTGGCGCGTAATCGCGACGGCGCCGCTATGGGTGGCTTTGTCCAGGATCGCGCCGAACTCGTTTTTGACTCGGGTGGCTGCCACGGTGGGGATATCGACCAATGCGCCGTGGCTATTTCTAAATGTCAGCGTGGACATGAGCGAACCTCCATAGGGCTAGGATCATTATAGTTAATTTAGCTAATATGTCCAGAACGACTATTCTTCTGAGTTGTGGACTCATTTATGGCATCCTGCCGGGCGTTACGGGTTAATTGAAACCACTTATGTCCGAATACGTCCGCGTCGAAAAGCCTTTTCTCGATCAGCTCGCCTCCTTGGGCTGGACGGTCATTGACCAGGGGCACGGGTTAATTCCTTCCGTGAACGGAATTCCGCTGGTAATCGTAGAAGCTAAGATCGGTGACGCCAATACGGCCAACCAAATCCCCATAGACCGCGACGACGGCCTTACACGACGTTCAAACCACGGCTAGACGTAGTCGGACTAGAAGAAAAAAGCACTTGATCAGTGATTCGCTGACTTTTTCGGCGGCACGCTGTAAAGCGGTTGCGTAGGGTTGAAGAAGTGGTCGAAGACGAGCCACAGGCTGCGCGCGTGATGGAAAAACGCAAGCGGAAAAATAATTGCGAACGGCACCCAGAGGGCGAGCTGGTGGTTGATCGTCATGGCGGTGAAGGCGTCCAGCAGAAAAAACCCTGGCACGGCGATCGCGACCGTGGCCGCATAGTTGATGTACATCGCGCCGATGAAATAGCCCTGCTCGCGCTCGAACTTCAAGGCGCAGTTGGGGCATTCTTCATACATCCGAAACGGCTTGTGAAACAGCGCGCCGACGCCGCAGCGCGGGCATTTCAAGCGCAGGCCGTAGCCGAGCATTAGTAGCAGTCGCGAGGCCACGTCAGGCGGGCGCCTCCTCCAGGGTGCGCTTTTCAAGCAAAGGCTTCATTGAAGCGTTCTCGCCGTTTAAATACTCGCGCAAAAAGCGCGCGGTGTACGATTGTTTGCCGTCTTTGATGACGTCCAACGGTGAGCCGAACGCAACCAAGTGGCCGCCCAGCTCGCCGCCTTCCGGGCCGAGATCGATGAGATAATCCGCATCTTTCACGATATCGAGATTATGCTCGATGGTGATCACCGTGTTGCCCAGGTCGACCAGCCGGTGCAGGATGTGAATCAACTTCTCGACGTCCACGAAATGCAGTCCAGTGGTTGGTTCGTCGAGCACGTAGAGCGTCTTGCCGCGGGATTCCTTGCCCAACTCATAGGCGAGCTTGATGCGCTGCGCTTCGCCGCCGGAAAGAGTGTTGCTTGCCTGCCCGAGGGTGATGTAGCCCATGCCGATATCTTCGAGGATCTTGAGCGGCCGCGCGATTTTTGGAAAAGCATGAAAAAAGGGCACGGCTTCTTCCACGGTCATGCGAAAAACATCCGAGATATTTTTTTCGTTGTAGCGGATGTTGAGAGTTTCTTCGTTGAAGCGTTCGCCGCCGCAAGCCTCGCAGTCGACGAATACGTCCGGCAAAAAACTCATCTCCTTGCGAATCTTTCCCTGGCCGGCGCAGTCTTCGCAGCGCCCGCCTTTGACGTTGAAAGAAAACCGGCTCGGGGTGTAGCCGCGCAGCCGCGCTTCGGGAGCGAGCGCGTAGAGCTTGCGGATTTCGTCGAGCAGACCGACGTAGGACGCGGGCACCGAGCGGGGGGTCTTGCCGATGGGAGATTGATCGACTTCGACGATGCGCTCGAGCGCTTTCCAGCCGGCGATTTCTTTGTGCGCGCCGGGCCGGCCGGCGAACTGGCCGAGGTGAAGCTTCAGTCCTTTGTAAAGAACTTCGCGCACCAAAGTACTTTTTCCCGAGCCCGAGATGCCGGTCACGCAGGTCCACATGCCGAGGGGAACTTTGACGTCGAAGTTTTTTAGATTATGCGCCTTGGCGCCGCGGATGGTGAGCCATTTGGCGTCCGAAAGATCGCGCTTGGGGCCGAGCCGCCGCTTGGCCGAACGAAGGTAGGCGCCCGTGGGTGAATCCGGATGATTCCTGATTTCCGCCGGCGTGCCGATGGTGACGACACTGCCGCCGCGTACGCCGGCGCCCGGTCCCAGGTCAACGATCCAATCCGCGGAATTGATGGTCGCTTCATCGTGCTCGACCACCAGGACGCTGTTGCCCAGTTCTTCGAGCCGCCTGAGCGTGCCGAGCAGCATGTTGTTGTCGCGCGGATGCAGGCCGATGGTGGGCTCGTCGAGGATGTAGCAAACGCCGCGCAGATTCGATCCCAATTGGGCGGCGAGCCGAATGCGCTGTGCTTCGCCGCCCGAGAGCGTATCGGCGCGGCGGTCAAGGGTCAGATAGGGGAGGCCGACTTCGGAGAGGAAGCTCAAGCGCTGCTGGATTTCCCGCAGTATCTTGTCCGCCACCGCTTGATCGCGCGCGCTATTGCCGTTCTCGGCGTGGGCAAGATCGAGTTTGTCGAAGTACTGTTTTGCTTCTTCGACGGAAAAGGCCGTGACTTGCCAGATCGTCTTGCCTTCCACTTTGACGGCCTGAGCTCGCTGGTTTAATCGCCGTCCTGCGCACGCCGGGCAGGGCGTTTCCGTCATCAGTTCTCTTAGCTCGCTGCTTGAATTTTCGTCGCTCGCCTCCGACAGTTCTTTAAGGAACGGCACGAGCCCGACAAATGCTTTTCGTCCGCTGCCGCCGTGCAAAATTTCCTCGCGGGTTTTCTTTGGCAAATCGGCCAGCGGTTTGTCGATATCGACGCCGTGTCGGTCTTTGAGGTCGTGCAGCAGCCGCTGCAGCGCTCGCTCTGTTTCCGATCCGTTGACCGAGGATACCGGCGAAATGCCGCTGATCGCATCGCGCAGCCGGCGGCGCGGATCGGCGAAGATCAAGTCGGGATCGAAATCCCAGGTAAAGCCCATGCCGGCGCACTGGCCGCAGGCGCCCTGGCGGCTGTTGAAAGAAAATATCCGCGGATCGAGCGGCTCATAACCGATGCCGCAACCGAGGCAGAAAAGCCGTTGATTGAAGATCTGCTCGCCGCGCTCGGAGATTAAATGGATGACGCCGTTGCCCAGGCGCAGCGCCTGATCGATCATCGCTTCGACCTCGCGCCCGCCGGCTTTGGTTTTGCCGACCACGATGTCGATATTGTGCTCTTTGAATCGTTCGAGACCGTTGGTAAGCTCCGGCGCGCGCAGGTCCAGGAGCTTGCCGTCGATGCGCGCGCGGCGATAGCCCAGGCGGCGCGCGCCGGCGATGACTTCCTTGTGAAAGCCTTTGCGGCCGCGCACGATGGGACTCAGCACCATGATTTCTTTGCCACGGTAGGACCGTCCGATGCGGTCGAGGATTTGGCTGCGCGACAAGGAGTGAATTTGCCGGCCGCACTGCACGCAATGCTGCTTGCCGATCTTCGAATAGAGCAGGCGCAGGTAATGATAGATTTCCGTGACTGTGGCCACCGTGGATTTCTTGCCGCCCTGGCTGAGCCGCTGCTCGATGGCGACCGTCGGCGGGATGCCGGCGACGTAGTCGACGTTGGGACGCGCCATGACTTCGAGAAATTGGCGCGCATAGGCCGAAAGGCTATCGATATAACGGCGCTGCCCCTCGGCGTAAACGATATCGAACGCGAGTGAAGATTTTCCCGAGCCGCTCAGGCCGGTAAAGACCACGAAACGATCGCGCGGTATATTCAAGCTGATATTTTTTAGATTGTGTTCCTTGGCGCCGACAATCGCGATGGCATTGTCTGCCGCGCTGGAAACCTTGAGATCTTGAACCGGCGGGCTTTTTTCCAGCAACGGGGTGAAAGGCGAGTCGCCGGCACGTAAATGCGGCCGCAGATAAAATCCGGTGTGCGAGCGCTCCGCAAGAACGATCTCGGCAGGTGTTCCCGTGGCGACAATTTCACCGCCGCCGTCGCCGCCCTCGGGACCGAGATCGATGATGTAGTCGGCGCACTTGATCACCTCCAGGTTATGCTCAATGACGATGATCGAATGGCCCTGCTCGATGAGTTCGTTGAACGCCCAGAGCAGGCGCTCGATGTCGTGAAAATGGAGACCGGTGGTCGGCTCGTCGAAAATAAAGAGCGTTCCAGCCTTGCGCGCCTTGGCCATGTGCGCGGCCAATTTTAAACGCTGCGACTCACCGCCCGAGAGCGTCGTGAGCGGCTGCCCCAGGCGCACGTACTCCAGCCCCACGGCGCGTAGCGGCGCGAGCGCGGCGCTGATGTCCTTGGTGTCTTTGAAAAACTCCAAAGCTTCGGTGACGGTGAGATCGAGGACCTGGCGAATCGTCTTGCCTCGATAGGTCACTTCCAAGACTTCTTCCCGGAATCGGCTGCCGTGACATTCCGCGCAGGAGGTGTACACGTCCGAGAGAAACTGCATCTCGACTTTTTCGTAACCTTCGCCGCGGCAGGTCTCGCAGCGGCCGCCCTCGACATTGAATGAAAAGGTCGACGGCGTGTAACCGCGCAGGCGCGACATGTCGGCGGCGGCAAACAGGCGGCGCACGCCATCGAAGGCTTTCATGTAAGTCGCCGGATTGGACCGCGGTGTCGTGCCGACCGGGGATTGGTCGACCAAAACGACTTCGGAAATCTTATCGACGCCGCTGATGCCGGCGCAATCCGTGATGCCGGCTGCGGGCGCCTCTTTGAGTTTTTTTAAATTGCGATGGATCACTTCGTCAACGAGACTCGATTTGCCCGAGCCCGATACGCCGGTGATGCAGACGAGCATGCCCAGAGGAATTTCCAGGTCGATATTCTTGAGGTTGTTGGCCCGCGCGCCTTTGATTTTGATCGAGCGGTGCGGCAGCGCCTTGCGCCTTTTTGCCGGCAAAGGAATTTCTTTGCGCCGGCTCAGATAGGCTGCCGTGAGGGAGTCTTCGTTCTTCAAGAGATCCTGGTAGGAACCCGCGAACATCACCTCGCCGCCCTGCTCGCCGGCTTTGGGCCCAAGATCGATGATGTGATCGCATTCCTTGATGATCTCCGGATCATGCTCGAC
>CAMLCX010000225.1 GCA_946478635.1 uncultured Pseudomonadota bacterium | reverse complement strand
CCGAATAACCGGCCGAGGCGATGGCAAAAAGCGCCGCCGGCCACATGACCCAGGGTGATACGCTCCCGTCGCGATACATCTGCACCAGCCAGACAGCCAGCAGCGCGCCGAAGACCATCAGTACATAACCGCCGAGAGTCAACCATGAGTTCAAATTGGGCTTGGTCAGCAAAAAGAGAAAGCGTCCCGGCTTTTTGAGATCGAGAACCAGGAGCGCCATGGTAGCCGCGAGAAAAACCATCGAAACAAAAGGCGCGATCAAGCCGAGAAAAATCACATCCTGGTCGAAACCCATATTCAAAAACAACACGGACAGGAGCGCCACACCGGCGGAGATGGACTTGGTCCACAGATACGACGCAATCTTTTTGCCCCAGGGAGTCATATGCGGCACGTCGTAAACCTCGCGCGCCGCGCCGGGCGTGACGAGATGGGCATTAGAGCTTTGCAACGCATAAAGATCTTCGCCAGGATCTTTCTCCGCCCATAAGTGAGTCGATTGCGGCTCCATCATCGTCGGATTCAACAAGTCGCCGTCGACGCCGACGTAAAACAATTTCGGCTTGGTCCCCTTTTCGGCCTTGCGCACGCTGACCTTTTCCATGGCGATTTTCCTGCTGACGGCGCTGTTGGGATCGTCGAGATCGCCGGAAAGAATCGCCTGGGTCGGGCACACGACTTCGCAGGCGGGTTTGTAGCCCATCTCGACTCGCGAAGCGTCGAAGTTGCATTTGGCCGCGGTGTTGCGGTCGGGATCGATGTAAAGCGCGTCGTAGGGGCAGGCTTGCATGCATGACTTGCAGCCGATGCAGCGCTCGTTGTCGAAATCGACGATGCCGTCGGCGCGGCGAAACAACGCCACCGTCGGGCAAATTTCGATGCACGGCGCGTCGTCGCAATGATTGCAGCGCAGCACGGCGAAATGGCGCCGCGTGTCCGGGTACTGGCCCTTCTCGATATACTTGACCCAGGTGCGATTCACGCCGATCGCGATGTTGTGCTCTTCTTTGCAAGCCACCGTGCAGGCATGACAGCCGATACAGCGGTTTTGATCGATCACGAAACCGTAGCGCATTCCATACCTTTCTAATCAGGAAAGTTAACTAACGCGTGCGAAAGTTTCATTCTGATAGCAGAAAAATTCAGGCGGGGTCAATTCAATTAGAAAAATAAATGGAAGATGAAGGGTCCTGAATTTATTTTTCTTCCCCCTACTCTAACTCTTCCCCGTCGAGGGGGAGAGAATCGATCCGGAGTCGCGCTGAACTACGCTGCGCCTTCAGCAAGGGACGCCGTGAAATCCAATCGGAACGTCAACTCTTTCGCGTCGGAAAAGCCGGTGGAATAATTTGCTCGACGGTGCGGCCGTTCCAGTCGCGCACCGCCCAATTGTCCCAGGCGCGCGTGGCGCCCGCTTGGGCTTGGGCTAACAGTTCGTCGTCGTTGATTCGAGCTGACCGGCCGTTCTCGATGACGACTTCGCCGTCGACGATCACCGTTTCGACGTCCGCGCCGCTGCCGTACTCGACCAGGGCGTTGATCGGGTCGCGGATCGGGCCGTAGCGCGTGGTGCGAAGATCAAGGATGACCACATCGGCCTTGGCTCCGGCAGCGAGGCGGCCCAGATCGGAGCGTCCGAGCGCGGTGGCGCCGCCGATGGTCGCCGCGTTGAAAACATCCGCCGCTCGCGCGCTTGAAGCGGTTCTGTCCACCAGGCGGCTGATCAGCGACGCGTAGCGCATCTCGGAAACGATATCGAGCGGATAGGTGTCGGTGCCCAAGCCGATTCTCACGCCGGCGGCGAGATACTGATCGAAGGATTCCATGGCGAAAGCCATTTTGGCGCATTTGTGCGGGCAATGACCGATGGTCGCGCCGGATTGCGCGAGAATCTTGAGCTCATCGCCGCGCGGATAGTCAACCCGCGAGTGGCCGCCGGTGATCGCCATATGGCCGAGGGTCGTGCGCGGTCCAAGGATGCCGGTATCGGCGAGATATTCGGCCACCGGCT
Organism: uncultured Pseudomonadota bacterium; assembly: GCA_946478635.1. The sequence goes on along the minus strand of CAMLCX010000225.1, from coordinate 5,596 downwards.
TGCGATACTTGTTCAGGATCTCCAGGAACTCGCGAAAATTGCCGCCGGCGTGAATGTGGATCGGCACGTCCAATTCTTTGGCAGCGGCGACGCTCTCTTTGAGGAGCGACGGTTCGCAGGTTTCCGCTTGCGCCGGATTCAAAATGCCTTGCAGCCGTCCGTTGTGCGCGCCGTGGAATTTCTTGATGAAATCCACCGCGACCCTTAAACCAGGCCGGCCCTTGTCCGGGCGCTCCTCGTAATAGTGACGTCCCTGCGCGTCGGTGAAGATATCGTGGCTGCGAAACGGCGGGCTGAAATAAACCCGCCCGCCGGTCTGTCCGACGATGGCGACGTAATCATCGAGCGCGCCCGGACCGCCGCCGGGATCGAGCACCGTGGTCGCGCCGTTGCGCAGCGCGCTGTAGAGCGCGTACCTGCGTCCCATGGCCACCGCCGGCGGCGCCGGCGCTTCGATTTTTTCTTTGAGCGGCGCGCCGAAGACAAACCAATTGGCGGCCAGATAATCTTTCTTCGTCACATCGGTCAGCAGATAGTCGCCGACGTTGAGCTGGGAATGCACGTGAAGGTTCACGAAGCCGGGACAAACGATCTTGCCCGATGCGTCGATGATCCTATCGGCCGACTGCGACTTGTCCGTGCTTACTGACTTAACGGTATTGCCGTCGATAAGAACCGAGCCATTCGGCACGATCTCATGACCGCTCCCGGACCAACCCACCACTACTCCACCGTCAATGCGAATACTCATGATGTTGTCCCTTTTGAACTTCTTGCGTCTTCTTTACCGGTAGAGGACTGAGGTTGGGAAAACGCTGTCTTATGCCCTCACCCTTCCCACTGGGAGAGGGCGACGCGCAGCGACTGGTGAGGGTGACGAAGTCTTGTGCGCCTGTACGAAGCGCGCGCTCTGCACGAACATGCCGCCCGAGCCGGAAGCGAGGTCAAGCAAGCGGCCGTGAAATGGCTCGATGATCTCGACGATCAGCCGGACGATGCTGCTCGGCGTGAAAAACTCGCCGCCCTTCTGCCCTTCCGTGCGGGCGAACTCCCCGAGGAAATATTCGTAAATCCTGCCAAAGGCGTCGTATTCTAGCGTCACCGGAATCTCGGAAACTTTCTTCAGTAGTTCCTTGAGCAACGTGCTGTTAAAAATCTGAAACGTCCGCGGTAGCACGCCGGCGAGCTGCGGATTGTGCTTCTCGATATCTGCCATCGCGTCGTTGATCGCCTGACCAATATTTCCGCCTTCTGGCAAGTTGAGCAGATGATCATACCGGGCATGGGGCGTCAGATAGACGACGCCTTCGGCGTGATAAGCGGCAGGCTCGTCAATGCGCGACGCAGCGCGACGCGATTTGCCCTCACCCCTGCCCTCCCGCTCTCGCGGGATGATCTTCCAACTCGAAGCGCCGTTTAGCGAAGCGCGCTTCGGCGAAGCGAAGAAAAATAAGCCCGAGAACCGGGGTCGAATACTGCGCCGCAGTCAGCCCGGAGTTGGCGCGCAGCTGATCCGCGGCCTCCCAAAGGCGCTTTTCGAGAGTGTTGGTCGTGGTGTCTTTCTCAGACGGTGCAATCCATTGCATAGCTGTTAACGAAGTTACCGCCTTAACTTGGATTTGCGCGGTTATGCAGCCGCTAAAATGAGAAGCTAAATTCCCTGCATATTAAGCCCTTTATGGAGGAAATGACAAGAAGTAATGAAGCGTGAAACGGAAAGCGCGTAATCACTGGGCGGGCAGAGAAAAAACGTGCGCGTAGTCGTGGTCGAGACGGCGATCGTGATTGAAGCGCGTGTATCATTTGGCCAACTTGAAACGGATGCATCGATGATGCGATACAATGCGCTCGACGGGGAGGGACGTGCAATGGCAGCGACGCATTATGGTGAAGATCTGAGAGCGATCGCACAGGCGCTCGAAGCCAAAGGTATTACGGCCTTCGATCTCAAGCGGCTTCCGGAGCGCTACGTCATCGAGGGGACGCTCGCACAGCCCGAATCTTTCGGTTCGAAGCTGCGCCACTGGCTGCGGTGGCGCGCTGGCGAAACTGAATCGCTGACTTTGAATTGGGCGGACGTTGACAAGCTCTCCCGAGCCGGCCGGGCGAAGCGGTCAAAGCCTGGGGGGCTTACGCAGTTTCGCAGCCTCTCGAATGTCCTGCGAACCATAGGAGCCCACCTCGATTCAAACGAGTTTGAGCTCATCGAGCTGCAGAAACGGGCCATTTCCGTCACGCTGTCCCATCGGGATGAAAACGGCAACGAACACAGCGAAGAACGAAGCATCTCATCTTTCTACCGAGATTTTCTCGAGCTTTGCCGAAAACGATCTTAGACGCCAGGTTCACGGCCAGATTCGCGACAGGCGCGTTAGTTAGCTGCAAGCAATTTCAGCGTGGTGGCGAGGCGACTCCAATGTCGTCAAAGGTGCTCTCGATGTGTTGGAATTTTTACAGGGCAAGATTGCAGTGAGTGTGAGGCCAGAGCAGCGGCGCCTTGGAGCCCTTGATCGTCTCTGCAGGCTCCCTTTGTTACGGCCGGCTACCGGACCGAGCAAGTCCGGTAGCCGGCGCGTGCCGGCGAAACTAAAAGCTCACACTCGCCTTGTTGGAGCAGGCACCCCCCGATACCGCCTCGCAGACTTTATACTCGTAAGTGCCCCGCGACAGTTTGTTTACATTGTCCGTATAAGAGCCGCTGTTCGTCGTCGTCGCAATCCGTACATTGTTGCGGAAGATATCCACGTTGGGGGAGTGGGCTCCGCTCCAACTGAGAAAAACGCGCCGCGAGCCCTTCGTGCTCAACGTTGCGGTCAGATTGATGCTGCTCGGCGCGGAGCTAATGATCACCGTGATGGACGCGGATCCGGGTGCTCCAGCGCTGTCGGTTGCCGTTGCCGTGATGGTGTGAGTGCCCACTGAGAGGGAACTGGTACTGAAGGACGGACCCGTGCCGATCTGGCCGTTGATACTCGAATCCCATACCAGGCTGGCACCGACGTTCCCGTCCTCCGCATCGTTGCCAGCACCGCTAAACGAAACCGTAGCTCCCTGGGTGAAGCTCACACTGCCGCCGTTGGTGGTTGGTTGTGAAATCGTCACCACCGGCGCCTGATTGCTCGTCCCGCCCGAACATTCGGCCGGAACAGTAAAGGACTCTGTGACGCTCACGCTGCCGCCACCGAAAGGACCACCGCCGCTAATTGTGGCCTTCGCGCCGACACCAATACCGAAATCAGCAAACGCATCCCAGACTAAGCAGTGATGGTTGCTGCCGGAAGCCGCCTGAAGTATGCCATCCCGCATGTTCTCCATAGCCGGACCTGCGGGAGTAAAGTTCATGCCGCCGACCAGATAGTTGAAAAGGGTATCTTTCGAAAGCGCATTCGCTTGAAAAATTTCCCACAAGCGCCAAATCGTCGCCGCGTAGATCTCGCCGTCGTAATGAACGCTGCTGCCGGTAAAATCCCCATAGGTGCGCGGGTAATTTGTATAGGGGGCGCTGCGGATGCCGTTCGGATTGTTATAAGAGTACTCGCCCACGACATCGTTGTTATTGATCAAAATCGCCAGCACATCGCTCATGCCTTCGCCAATCGCTCCGGACATCGGACCGCTCATGTTGCCGATCATTCGCCACGTCAAGCCATGACCGTATTCGTGCCACGGGATATCGGAGTCGACGTCGCCGTCGCGCCGCGGGTTGGACTGCGTCCAAATATACATCTGCATGCGGGGCCTGCTGCCGTCCGAGGGGGTAGAGAAGTTGGCGTTATTCGTTCCGCCGCCATCCTGCGCCTCGGCGTTCACCGCATCGTTGCCCGCTCCTCCTTTGCCGAAATTATTATTTTGAAAGTTACCCGCTGCCTCGTTGAAGCCATGCGTGTAGAGCTTGTCGTGAATCACGTTGTTTAAATAAAAGAGGTTTTGCACGGCCACCGCTTTGTTTGTCGCGATCGATGGATCGCTTGAAAGATTGGCTCCGGTGAGAAAATTGCCGTCGCTGACCGAACTGCCGCCAGCATCGGGCGCGTTGTTGTTGTCGGTATCCAAATAGGCGCGGACGTTGTTACCAGCCATATTGACCGTGGTCTGGCTTCCTGCAAGCCAACCGGCCGGGGACTGCGCGTTTCCTGCTCCCGGTCCATTCACGATGGTTTGAGAAGAATTGCCCGGATGATCGGGGAAAATGTTGTAGCTGTCGTTATTGGTGCGGAGCTCAACGCCCAGCACGCTGCCGTCCCGGTCGACCAGCGTGTGGTGGAGAATATTATCGCGCTGAGTCCAGGTCTCGACCAGGAATCCTTCGTTCAATGAACCATTCGCCATCGGGATGGCGACTCGAGTGGTGTTGAGCCTGTAAAAACTCGACCCGTTTACGGAATAATGAATCGTATTGCCGTTACGCGCGCTTTCGGCAAAATTGGCAGACACCCCAGGGTAAAGGCCGTTCAAAGCTGCCTGCAAGGCATCGCGCGCAGCAATGGACGCAGGCGACAGGCCCGAGGCGCTTGGCGTTGCCAAGTTCTCGATCACATGCACCAGCTCGCGCCGGCTATTCAAGGTCGCTTTAACATAGGTGCCGTATACCGTCAGCCCCGCTACCCGCTGCTCTAGTCTCACTTGGATAAGCCCCTGCGGCGCCTGGCCCTGCGCGGTCTCCACCAGCGATTGAATCGCTTCCGCGCTATGCCCCTGAGCACGCAAGAATCCGGCTACGATCGCCACCGGCGAGGCCTGTGACGGCAAGCTCAGATTCGCACCCCCCAAGGAGCGATAGACCCGCGCATTGTGCGCGGTGAGATCCATCACCTGTCCCTGAGCAAGAGCCGCCGTCCCGAATAAAATCAGAGACAGAGATAAAAACAATTGAGCAAAAAACTTAGCCATGGATCCCCCTTGCTGATCGTAAATGGTTCATTAAATTTCCGCGCGATTATAGGCGCTTCGTGTGCTGGGTCAAGAGAGTGGAGGTTACAATCCGGAGGCAAAGCCATCAGCGGAGGACAGCAGTAGACAGAGCTGTCCAAGCCTTGCCATCTACCCTAATGGCAAGCTCGCACCGATAGAAGAATTGATCTTATCGAAGGGAAGTTTCTAGAAGCAGTCAACCAACGTGCAGTTTTTTTCAGATTCCAAAACCGATCAAGAAGCAGCACCCGCAACCAACTTTCAATTTATCAAGCCAATGCCGGTGGAGAGGCGATGCCCGGCGACGATGATGATGTCGTCCGTGCGGGTCATTACCCAAAGGTATCCATCTTCGTCCTTGTAACCTGCATCGGCGGTTAGATAGCTAGCGAAGCTTGATCGGCGCTTGCAAAACCCATTCTCCGTTACCGCGGCGCACTTCCAGCCACAACGTTTGCGACCGCGGCGGCTGAATTTCGAAGTCGTAGGTCTCGCCGACCGCGACGAGCTGGCGCGCCGGTCGGGACGCGGTCTGCCCGGCTGACAGCGCTGCGCCGTCCTTCGCCAGCGGTTTCCAGGTAGTCTGATCGAACCGATTGACGATGAGCGCTGTCAGGTTGACGCCGTGCGAGGTGATGTTGATGAGGCGCAGGCGATTGGGCACGCCCGCGCGCATGACGATGGG
>CAMLCX010000224.1 GCA_946478635.1 uncultured Pseudomonadota bacterium | reverse complement strand
CCGCGCGGAGGATTTTATCGTGGCCATGCGCGCTATGCGCCGTCAACGGCTGCGCCTCGGCGCATAGTGTTGGGGTCTGTACAACGACCGGCCGTTCCAACACGCTTCGTTGAGACCTTCGCGGTCGTTCCAGTGCGCTAGAGACACGGTTGGCGTCTGTCTGTTTAAGACCCGGGCGGGTGGAAAAAGAAAAAACCCCTCGTGGTGAGACATGAGCGGTAGAGCGTTCTTACGTGAGTCGAGCGATGGTTGCTTCTTATACGATCATCCGCGAGTGCGCGTAATTCGAAACGCGCTCCCTAAGCGCCACAACCCGCCGACTCATGGCGCCGGCCAATCGATCCTTACGCTCAGTACTTCGACAGCACATCGATCAGCTTCTGCGCGCCGGCGGGCGGTTTCATATCGCCGGCTAAAATATCACTCGGAAAGGCCGGCTTGCCGTAATACTCCTCATTCGCCTGGTAGCGAGTCGCGATGACCGTGCCTTCCAATGACACGCCGGCAAATATGCCTTGGCTCCGGCTATAGGTATAAATGGCCGCTTGCGGCGCCACCGCAGCCTCGGCGGAACGCCCGACCGGGCCGATGGCGGCGCTCAGGTTGCCGCCCAGCGTGACATTGCTGCCCTTCGCAAATGAGTTGACGGCTTCCTGAGTGTTGAGAATGATCACGTACTCGGAGACCTGCACGCCGGCCTGGAAGCCGACTCCCAGACCACCCGTGCCGATCGCCGATGGGCCGCTCCAGCCCTTTTCACCGCGCGCAACGACCACGCCGGTGCCGCCCCTGCCGCTTACAATGAATCCTGCTTTGGTCATCGTGAGGATCGCCACGCCTTTGGCGTCGCGCAAAACAGCCGGTGGAATTGCCGACTCCGGTATTTCGGAAAACCTTTCGATGATCGACACAGCTCGGTCGACATCCTCCTGCAAGTCGGCATGCGCCGGCGAAACGCCGGGGCACAGCGTCCACACCATCAGCAGAAATAAGATGGATTTGGCTTTCATCGTGCACCTCTCTCTGGCATAAGATCCAGTTCCAGCCTGTATTGGTTTTCAGAGTAAACTATAGAAATCGTCGCCACAACAATTGCGTCAATTAAATTATTCTCTCGCCCCGACCTTCTCAATCGTCTTGAGATTTTGCCGTTCCGAAACCGCCCCTGGTGACATCGAGGCGATTTCGTGTATGAATCAAATCTTCACAAGTTTCGGCGCAGGTGTTTCATGGCGAAAACATCGAGCGGAATCATCGACGAGAAAATACCGCAGCAGGTTTCCCGTAGGCTGAGGCTCGACCTGGTCGCCGAGCGCTTTTTCTTGGTCGCCGCGGTCATCGCGGTCTGGTGGTTTTCATCCCTGTCGGTGCCGCATTATATTCTGCCCGGTCCGGCGCGCGTCTGGGGCGCTCTTCGGCTCATCGTCGCCAATGGCGATCTGTGGAACAATCTCGGCATCACCCTGTGGCGCGTCGCCGTCGGTTTTGTCGTGGCGGCACTGGTCGGATTGCCGTTCGGCATCGTGCTCGGCGCGAACCGGCGCGCCGGGGAATTTTTCGAACCGGTGATCCCGGTCTTGAACACGGTCTCTTCGGCGATCTGGGCGATTTTCGCCATCATCTGGTTCGGAATCTCGAATGCAACCACGATCTTCGTGGTGTTCATGACCGCCATGCCCTTGATCATCACCAACGTCTGGCAAGGCACGCGGGCGGTCAACGCCGATTTCATCGAACTCGCGCAGGTGCTGCGCATGCCGCGCTGGAAGGTCATGACAAAGATTTACCTGCCGACCATTCTTCCCTATTTTTTCTCCGGCGCCCGGCTCGCCTTCGGATTTAGCTGGCGCGTGTCGCTGGTCGCCGAAACCATCGGATCTTCGAGCGGGGTCGGCTATCGGCTGCGGCAAGCCGCCGACCTGATCAGAACCGACCAGGTCTTCGCCTGGACTGTGACGCTCGTCATCATGATGGCGACGATCGAAATGGGATTCTTGAGGCCGTTGGAAAATTATCTGTTCCGCTGGAAAAAGGGCGTGGAAATGCAATGATTCTTGTCACTGCGCCATGAATCAAATCGAACTCAGTACGCAAACTTGCTCCGACACGGAACAGACGCCGCCGGCGATCCGGCTGAGCGCCATAAACAAAAACTTCACCAACGGCAACCACAGGATCGAGGTGTTGAAAGACGTAAACCTGACCGTGCGGCCGCAGTCGATCGTCGGCTTGATCGGCGCGTCGGGCTCGGGCAAGAGCACGCTGCTCAATATTATTTCCGGCATCGTCAAGCCTGACCGCGGCCAGGTCTGCATCTGCGGCGCGGCCAGCGAGGAATTTAACGATTGGCGCTCCATTAGCTACATGTTTCAGGACGACCGGCTCCTGCCATGGCGCACGGCGATCCATAATGTCGAGTTCGCCCTGGAAGCCGGCGCCATTTCAAAAAAGGAGCGCGCCCAGCGCGCGCTCCAAGCTCTGCAGCTCGCAGAGTTGGAAGGCTTCGAAAAAGCGTTTCCCTATCAGCTGTCCGGCGGCATGCGCAGCCGCGTCGCGTTGGCGCGCAGTCTGGTCACCGAGCCGCGCATTCTGCTGATGGATGAGCCCTTTTCCCGGCTCGACGCGCAAACCCGGGCTCTGATGCACGAAGAGCTGCTGCGCATTCATGAGCTCAAACCCATGACCGTGGTCTTTGTCACCCACGATGTTGCGGAAGCCGTGCTGCTGGCCGACCAGGTCGCGGTCATGTCGGCGCGGCCGGGAACAATCCGCGAAGTCGTGGACATCGCGCCACCCCGGCCGCGGGACATTACGCAACCGGCAGTGACGGGTTACTTGCAACAGCTGCGCGCGTTGATATGAATCGTGATCGTTGAGCAAATCTTGCGAGCAAGTCATTTATAATTTATCCCTTATCCTTCATCCTTTGAACCACGGGAGGCCAAGATGAAAAACACCAGAGCGATCCTTGCCGCGTTAGTCCTCGCTTCAATCGCGGCCGTGCCGGGCCAACTCTTTGCGCAAAAGATGCGGGTCGGGTACTGGACCAGCGGCTTTAGCCTCGGGTTCGGCTCGGTCATGGAGCAGATGAAGTTTGCCGAGGGCCAGGGCCTCAACGTCGAGTGGGTAAAATTTGCCGAGGTCAACGGACCCACCCGGGCCATCGTATCCAACGCCATCGATGTCGCCTTCGCCGCGCCGTCGACCAACTCCATCGGCATCGCCGCCGACGGCGTGCCGGTAAAGATCGTGCTGGCCACCCAGATCGCCGAAGCGCAAATTGTCGCGCTCGACGGTTCGCCGATCAAATCCGTCAGCGATCTCAAGGGCAAGAAGATCGGCATGTCGCCTCCGGGCAGCGCGACCCATGCCATTGCGACTGCGATCCTCGACCACAACTTCGGTCTCAAGCAAAACGACTACAGCGTCGCGCCGGGAAACGAAGCACAGCTCGCGCAATTTTTGACGCAGAAGGACATCGACGCCGGCGTGCTGCGCTCCGTAACGCTGGCGCAGATGGAAGAGGTCAAGCTCCGCAGGTTGGGAAGCATCGTCGACGAATGGAAAAATCTCACCAAAGGAAATGCTCCGCCGATCCTTGCCGTCACCATCGTCTATAACGACTACCTCGCCAAGAACGCGGATGCGGTGGCGAAATTTATCGCCGCCGCGCGCAACGCACTTCAATACGGCTCCAAAAACAAGCCGCGGGTCGCCGAGATATTACAGAAGGCCGCGAATATGAGCGCCACCGATGCGCGCGCCTATGCCAGTCAGTGGGACGGCGCCTATATCGCAAGCTTCGAAACGGCGGATATCGCATCGCTGAAGAGGATGTACGACATTGTCAAAGCCGCCGGCGGCGCCGCCAAAGACGCGCCCGAGAGCGCCTTCGATACCGGGCCTTACATAAGATCGAAAAAGATCAAGTAGGGGTCAGAGACCGCCTCAAACCCGCGAATATTGCAATCTTTCGCTTATAAGCTAAAATAAGTTTAGTGGAAATCCGGCATTATCTCACTGCGTCCGGCGATGACCTTTACCAGCAGTGGCTCGATGCTTTGAAGGACGTCAAAGGGCGAGTGGCCATTCAGCGTCGAGTGGACCGGGTAGAGAGCGGACACTTCGGTGATCACAAGTTCTGTCAGGATGGTGTTTGGGAATTGCGAATTGATTTCGGCCCGGGGTATCGCGTGTACTATGCGCAAGAGGGGAAAAACATTGTACTGCTACTTAGTGGTGGGTCGAAGCGCGATCAGTCGGCGGATATCAAAAACGCCGTGCGGTATCGGCGTGATTTTAAGCAGAGAAAGCGATGACTATGAAAACAAAATCGAAGATAACCCGTAGCCACGAACAAGCAACGATCGAGAGCTTTCGCAAGGACCCGGCGTTTGCAGCAGAGTATTTGAATTCTATCCTTGAAGACGGCGACCAAGTGGAATTGATGCTGGCGCTTCGACGTATGTCCAAAGCCTTTGGCGGAGTACAAAACCTTGCCGATCAGGCAAAGTTAAATGCCAACACCCTCTACCGTACTCTCTCGCCGAAAGGGAATCCCGAGCTTAAGAGCCTGCGAGCCGTTCTACGGGCGATGGGAATGCAGCTCACAGTCCGGCCGATGCGAAAACGGGTGGCGTAAGTCATCGGTCGGATGTCACTGAAGAGGACGGTCAACATCGTCAAAGCCGAGGTGAAAAAATGGGTCAAAAAATAATGCCGATTTCCAATCGATGGTTTCAGGGCGCGGTGGTGACCTATTTGATCGGCTTTACCGTCCTGGGAATTCTCGCTTATCTGGTATACCGCGATCAGCCGCCCTTGCCCGCACAGATCGTGGCCGGCGACAAAACACTTTTCACGGGTGACGACATCATTGGGGGAATGAATGTCTTTCAGCGCCACGGCCTCATGGAATACGGATCAGTCTACGGTCACGGCGCGTACCTGGGGCCGGATTTTACCGCCGAGTATCTTCACAAAACGGCGGAGTTTCTCGGCAAACGTTATCAGGACACGTCCGCGCGCGGCCTGTCGGGGCGCGATCGGGTTGCCGCCGAGCTTCACGACAACACCTATAGTCAATCAGAAGATAAGCTTCGCTGGAGCGATGCCAGGGCCGGGGCGCACGAGATGATGGTCAAGTACTATCAATCATTCTTTCAGTCTGCCCAAAGCCGTGGCGGCGCCCAGGCCAACTGGATTGCCGATCGCGAAGATATTCGTCGACTGACCGCATTCTTTGCCTGGACTGCATGGACGGCGACGGCCAACCGTCCGGGTCAAAATTACTCGTACACAAGCAACTGGCCGCCGGAGCCCCTGGCGGGAAACTTCGTGACCGCCGATGCCATCGTCTGGAGCGTGATTTCGATCATCGGACTACTCGGCGGCACGGGGCTCGTATTCTACCTCTTCGGGCGTTACGACTGGCTCGGATGGAGCGGCGATGATTCTAAGCCGGTCCGTTTTCGACCGGTCGACAATGTCGCGGTAACTCCGGCTCAGAGTGCCGTGGTGTGGTTTCTTCTCGTATCTTCTCTGCTGTTCGTCCTGCAGACACTTACGGGAGGTTTGATCGCTCACTACCGGGCAGAGCCGGGAGCTTTTTTCGGCGTGGATGTATCAGCGCTGCTGCCTTTTAATATCGTCCGTACCTGGCACGTGCAGCTTGCGATCTTTTGGGTCTCCGCGTCTTATCTGGCGACGGGAATCTTTCTCGTTCCACTCATCGCCGGAAAAGAGCCGCGCGGCCAGAGCGCTCTTACAATATTGCTACTTATCGCCGTGGCAATCGTCGTTTTCGGCAGCCTGGCGGGAGAATACGCCGGCGCACAAGGCTGGTTGGGTGATCTCTGGTTTTGGTTTGGCCATCAAGGATGGGAGTACTTGGATCTCGGCCGAATATGGCAGGTTCTACTTGTGATCGGGCTTTTTCTCTGGGTCATCATTTTATTTCGTGGTCTACGTCGCACGCTGAGCGACGAACATTTTGGCAACATGCCGTGGCTGCTCTTCTATGCGGCTCTGGCGATACCGGCTTTCTACGCGGTCGGTCTGCTCACCGGCCCTGACAAAGGTTTCGTCGTCAACGATTTCTGGCGTTTTTGGGTGGTGCACCTTTGGGTGGAAGATTTCCTGGAGCTATTTACCACGGTCATCGTCGCTTACATGTTCGTCTTGCTCGGCGTTGTCCGCGAAGCCACGGCGCTGCGCGTCATCTATTTGGACATCATCCTTTATTCCCTCGGCGGCGTCATCGGCACGATGCATCATCTTTACTTTAGCGGCACGCCGGTCGCGCATATGGCGTTGGGCGCAACCTTCTCGGCAATGGAAGTGATTCCCTTGATGTTACTCACGCTCGAAGCATGGAGCTTCATCAAGTCCGGCGAAAAAAAGACCACCGAACGCTATCATATGCACCGTTGGGCGATCCGCTTTCTGGTGGCGGTCGGAGTGTGGAACTTTCTGGGCGCCGGCGTATTCGGCTTTCTCATCAATTTGCCGGTGGTAAGCTACTATGAAATCGGCACCGCTCTCACCGCCAACCACGGCCACACCGCTATGATGGGAGTGTACGGCATGTTGGCCGCCGGCCTTTTATTGTTCTGCCTGCGTTACCTGACGCAGGCGGACAAGTGGAGCGACTACGCCGCGATGATTTCCTTTTGGTCGTTGAATATCGGCTTGACCTGGATGGCTTTTGTCAATCTTTTTCCGCTTGGCATCGTGCAACTTTACCATGCCATCGATACCGGCTACTGGCATGCGCGCAGCCTCGATTTTCTCGAGCTCTCCTGGGTGAATTTTCTCGAATGGGCTCGGCTGCCGGGGGACGCTCTGTTCATACTAGGCGGAGCCATGCCGCTGGTGTGGCTCTGCTGGCGCGCCGTGCGTTTTCCCAATCCGCGACGAATCGCCGCCGAAGCGGAATTGCCCCGCCTGCTCTTTACTTACGATTCCGACACGCCCGGCTCGTGAGAAACTCACACCCGACAGGCGCGATACCTTTGGGTGAAAAGACTCGGGCGGCAGGGTCGCAAAAACGAGGACAAATGAAATGGCTACGGTTGCGCGCCGGCGTCCTTGACTGAACCATATCGGAACTGAGGCGCCGGTTCGAGCTCGCGCAGGAACTCCCCGATCGCATTCCAGAAGTCGGGGCGCCGCTCAATGCCGTAGTGACGCGCGCCGGCGAGCGTCACGGTGCGCTGGGGCCCGCCCCAGGCGCGTGCGAGCGCGGCACCATGCGCGGCGGGAGTGACGTCGTCACCGTCGGCGAGAACAAAAAGCGCCGGTACTTTGATCTTGGGTGCAATCGCCACCGAGTCATAGCGCCCGCTGATAAGCAGATTAACCGGCAGCCAGGGATAGCGCTCGGCTCCGAGCGCGACGAAGCTGTCGAAGGGCGTGGCGAGGATCGCGCCGCGAATCTTGCGCGTCTTTGCCAAAGCGACCGCGAAGTAGGTGCCGATGCTGCGGCCGAACAAAACGATACGGGCGCTGTCCACATCGGGACGCGCCGCGGCGTAGTCATAGATGAGCTTGACGTCCTGCAAGACGACGCGCTCGGTGGGGTCGCCCTCCGAGAGGCCGAAGCCGCGATA